>JBIIHL010000052.1:0-8651 GCA_044235825.1 Alphaproteobacteria bacterium
GCCAGCGACGCTCTCCGATCACAATTTCATAATGTCCCCCTGCGGGGCGCACCACGATGGGCTGCAAAACACCTTTTTCCTTAATGGATTCCGTCAGTTCTGATAATTTTGTCTCAGAAAAAAACGTACGGGGCTGCAATGGGCTCTGGCGAATGCTGGCCAGAGGCAGGGTTTGAACGTCTCTGGTCCCCTCCATAGGGTTTTCCGCAAACAGGGCCGATAGGCCTTTGCCCAAGGCCTTTTTTTTAGGGGGTGTCGTTGACGTCATAGCTTAGGGTCGCGATTGGGTCTCTACCAATCCTTTTAACAGGTTTTTCTCGCGCCGTAAAAACTCTTTTGCCATCATAATGTATGCTTTTGATCCCACGCAGCGCGTATCATACAAAATCACGGGCTTCCCATGGGACGGGGCCTCGGAAATTTTAACATTGCGGGGGATCATGGTGTCAAAGACAATATCTTTGAAATAGGTTTTCACCTCGTCTTCCACCTGACGCGAAAGGTTGTTGCGGCGATCATACATGGTCAGCACGATCCCAAACAGGTTCAAATTGGGGTTAAAGGTTTGCCGGACCCGCTCCACCGTGCGCACCAGATAACTTAAGCCCTCCAGCGCATAAAACTCCGCCTGCAAAGGCACCAAAATGCGCCCCGCCGCCACAAAGGCATTGATGGTCAACAAACTTAACGCCGGCGGACAATCAATCATGATATAGTCATAATGGGGGATAAACTGCTGTAACCCCTGAATCAGGCGATATTCCCGATCTGCCATATCCTGCAATTCAATATCAGCGCCCGATAAAGACGGGGAAGCAGGCAAAACATCGATGTTGGGAACACTTGAGGCCACGGCAATGTGACGATCCCAGCTGTCCTCAACCAACAAGGAATACGTCCCCTGCTTGCGGATACGATGACCGATCCCCAATCCCGTGCTGGCGTTGCCTTGGGGATCCATATCCACAACCAAAACACGTTTTTTAATGGCCGCCAAAGCGGTGGCCAGATTGATGGTGGTGGTGGTTTTGCCCACACCGCCCTTTTGATTGGCCAAGGCCAAAATTTTAAAATGACTCGGGGGACGAGCAGACAGGGTCAATGGCTCGGGTATAAAACGAACATCGCGGGTTATTGTTTCTGTTTCCACGCTTGGACCACCAAAACCTTTGACTCTTTAAACGATTGCTCCGCATGATGAAAGGACCAGCCGTTAAGGACCGCATCCTGCAATTCATCTTTAGCGTGTGCACCTTTCAAAAAATAGCATATCGCATTTTCCTTCGCAAGAGGCGATGCATACGCCAGCAAACGCCCCAAGGGGGCGCAGGCCCTAGCCATAAAAACATCAGCAAAATCAGTGGGCATATCAGAAAATGATCGGTTATGAACCGTCACAGGGGCCCCTGTTTTTTGGGCCACCAAGGTTAGGAAGGATGTTTTTTTATGATTTTTTTCCACCAAATGAACAGGATGTTGGCGAAGAAGGGCCCAAAGCAACCCGGGAATCCCTGCCCCACTGCCCATATCCAGCACAACGGCCTCTGTCGGAAGGGGCGGAATAATCTCCGCCAAGGCCAAAGCATCGGCCAAATGATGGTCACAAAACCCATCCCATGATCCCAACGTGCTGGCCCCCACCAGATTGATCGCATCATTCCAGCTTTTCAGGGTTTCATAATACACCCTTAAGGACGAAAGAAGAGGCTCAGAAAGAGACAGCACCACCCTCCCCTCCCCGTCGCGTCAACATGGGGCCCAAAACTTGACCCCCAAAAAGGTGAATGTGCAAATGGGGAACCTCTTGCCCCCCGTTCAGGCCGACATTGCTCAGGATGCGATAGCCTGATGCTGTTACATTCTGCTCCTTGGCGATTTTTCCAACGGCCCGAAACAGGGCGGCGATTTCCCCCTCTGATGCGTTTTGGGAAAAATCCGTCATATCCGTATAGGCCCCTTTGGGAATCACCAGAATGTGAACTTTTGCTTGGGGATGAATGTCGTGAAAGGCCAAAACATGCTCATCTTCGTAAACCTTCTGACAGGGAACCTCCCCCCGCAGGATTTTGGCAAAAATGTTTTGGGGGTTATAGGACATGGGGATGTTTCCTTGATGGTTAAGACGCCGCTTCCACAGGCCGCTCAGGATTCAATAACTTGTTGACTTTCCCATCAAACAGAATGGATTCGGCTTCATTCAGCAAAGCATCGATGCTCTCTTCGTCTTGGCATTCCACCATGATGCGAATCAGGGGCTCGGTCCCCGAAGGGCGCACGACAATGCGGGCCGTTTTTTCAACCTTTTCTTGAAGCTTCTCTAGGCGCTTGGTAACAGTGCTATCGTGAAGAAGACTTTTGTCCACATTTTTCAAATTGCGAATTTTTTGCGGAAAGGGTTTTAAAATGTGGGTTAAGGATGTGCTGTCCAAATCATGCTGTTGCATGACCGCCAAAACCTGCAGCGCCGCAATCAACCCATCCCCCGTGGTGGCGTGTTCCCCCACAATAATATGGCCCGACTGTTCCCCGCCCAGATTCAGGCCGTTTTGCCGCATGGCCTCCACCACATGACGATCCCCAACGGGGGTGCGGTAAAGTTTCAGATTCAGGGTGGAAAGAAAATGCTCTAGCCCCATATTGCTCATCACGGTGGCGGCAATCCCATCCCCGCGCAACAATCCCTGTTCATACCAATACCCCGCAATAATGGCCAAAATGGCATCGCCGTTAATCAAGGTTCCGTTTTTATCACACAAAATCAAACGGTCTGCATCCCCATCCAGCGCAATGCCCAAATCCGCTTTTTCAGCGATCACGCGGGCACACAACTGCTCTGGATGCAAACTGCCGCACTGGGCATTGATGTTAAAGCCATCGGGGGAAACCCCTATGCTGCAAACCTCTGCCCCCAGTTCCCAAAAAATCGTGGGCGCAATTTTATAGGCCGCCCCATGGGCACAATCCAAAACCAAACGCAAGCCATCCAGCCGCAGGCCGCGGGGGAACGTCATTTTTACCGCTTCGATATAACGCCCTATGCTATCTTCCATACGGCGCACGCGCCCCATGGCATGGGGCTGGGCATAGTGACCTGACAAATCGGTGTGCACCAGACGGGCTACCTCGGCCTCGTCTTCGTCGCTGAGCTTAAAGCCATCGGATCCAAAGAATTTCACCCCATTGTCATGATAGGGATTGTGGGACGCCGAAATCATCACCCCCAAATCCGCCCGCATAGAGCGCACCAGCTTGGCCACAGCGGGCGTGGGCAGCGGGCCCGTGGTAATCACATCCACCCCCATGGCCGAAAACCCTGCCACCAAGGCGGGCTCGATCATATAGCCCGATAAACGGGTGTCCTTGCCAATAATGGCCAAATGACGGTGATTGCCCCGTTTCAGGCACAAGGACACCGCCGCTGCCACATTCATCAGGTTTAGGGGCGTAATGGTCCCTGTATTGGCCAAGCCACGAATCCCGTCCGTCCCAAAAAGGGTCTCTGAGGAGGTTGTCATATCACCTATCCCTAAGTTTTTTATTGTTTTCTTATTCACCCACATTCAGGGCCACAAACAGTTGAGACCCCTCCGGTAAGCGCATTTGCATCAGCAACGATCGCGCCCCCCTCTTTTTCAGGGTTTCCACTAAGCTCATAACCTGCTGAGGCGTTGTAACAGGATCCCGCGCAACACTCAAAATCACCGTCCCCTGACGAATACCCGCCTGATAAAGCTCGCTGTTTGTTTCCACGCGACTGATCAGAACGCCGCGCACACCCTCAGGAATCTGGTACGTTTGACGATTCTCATCGGTTAAGGCCACCAGATGCATGCCATAAAGAATCACACGGGATTGTGTTCCCTGTTGATCCGTTGGGGTTTTTGATTCTTCTGACAGCTCCGCATCCTCCAAACGTTCAACTTTGGCCTTTGTGGTGCGGCGGGAACCATCGCGCCAATAGTCCAACGTAACCGTTTTGCCCACAGGAGTGGCCGCCACCAGACGCGGCAAATCCTTGGATACCTTAAGATCATGACCATCATAACGCAGGATCACATCACCGTCCTCAATCCCCGCTTTGGTGGCGGGGCTATCCTCGCTCACGCGGGCGATCAAAACGCCCTCGGTGTTGGGCATGGACAAACTTTCGGCCAATTCAGGGGTGATTTCCTGAATCCGCACACCCAGCCAACCGCGCTCTGTTTTTCCCTTGGCTCTCAGCTGATCAATCACGGGCCGCGCCATGTTGGCCGGAATGGAAAACCCAATACCGACACTGCCGCCGGAGGGGGAAAAAATGGCACTGTTGATACCCACCACCTGACCCTCTTGATTCAACAGGGGGCCGCCGGAATTGCCCTGATTGATGGCGGCATCCGTCTGGATAAAATCATCGTAGGGGCCGGCCTGAATATCCCGCGCCCGCGCGGAAATAATCCCCGCCGTCACCGTCCCCCCCAAACCGAAAGGATTCCCAATGGCCATCACAGGATCCCCCACCCGCGCACGGTCGGAATCGCCCCAGGACAACGTGGGCAACGTTTTTGACGCATTGACCTTCAGCAACGCCAAATCTGTTTTTTCATCCCGTCCCACCAACGTGGCAGGCAGCTTTGTCTGATCATTCAAAATGACCTTTATATTTTCAGCATTCTGAATCACGTGGTTATTGGTGACCACATAACCATCTGGGGAAATAATAAAGCCGGACCCTAGGGCAATCCCTTTTTTGGCCGGTGCGTTTTTGTATTGATTTTCAAAAAAATCTTTAAACATCTGCTCAAACGGCGACCCTGGGGGGAACTGGGGCATTTGCGTGCGCAAATCTTGTTGCTTCACCGATTGAACGGCGGCGATGTTTACCACGGCCGGACTGGCTTTTTCCGCCAAATCCGCAAAGGACACCATGGACACACTGGCCCAAGCCGGCGCCACCATCACCAAAATCAGCACAAAACAACGCAACACCATAGAAAGAGCCTTTGATTTTTTAAATGGTTTTAACGGCATTTCCCGCATCAAGCACCACAATTTTGGGCCGATGGGTGGGGCGCTCGCTCTCTTCAAACTGGGCATATCCAGCAATGATGATCTGATCCCCCACCGCCACCAAACGGGCCGCCGCGCCATTGACACAAATTTGCCCAGGCTTTCCCAAAATCACATAGGTGGTAAAGCGCTCTCCGTTGGTGCAATTATACACATCCACCTGTTCATATTCCACCAAGCCCACAACGGCGCACAGATCCGAATCAATGCTGATGGACCCCTCGTACATCAAGTCGGCTTCTGTCACAGTGGCGCGGTGAAGTTTGGATTTCAACAGGGTGCGGCGCATAAAATGGTGGGAATCTCTACGAATCAGAACCTCATTGTAACCAAGGCCATGTAAAACACAAGGGGGGGCTGATCAACACTTCTGTCTCACTCTGGGTGGGCTCATACACAAGGGTATTGTACAGCAATTTTCTCCATGCTACCCATACAAATGAATTATCCGTTGTATTTTTAAAAAAAGGCCTTTTTCATGCAAAAAAAACACATCGCTTTATCCATGATCTTATCATGCGCCCTCGCCAGTGCTGCCATGGCCGCGGGCGGTGGCTCTATTGTGGTGGATCCAGGGGCCATGAACGGGACGCATTTTGATCCTAAGGGCAAGCTTCCCTCGAAATTCACCATCGAGCTTCAGGAAGGTCTTCGCAAAACGCTCCCCTTTGAAGACAAGCGGGATTTTGAAGAGGCCAAAAAAGGCTTTATCGCCGCCCCTGATTTCAAACAAATCAAAGCCGATGCGGGGAATGTCGCTTGGGACATGGGCAGCTATGAATTTTTACTGCAGGGAAAGGACTTCGACAGCATCAATCCATCTCTGCAACGTCAGGCGATTTTGAATATGGCGTACGGCCTGTACGAGGTTGTGCCCGGGAAAATTTATCAAATTCGCGGGTTTGACTTGGCCAACATCACCTTTATTAAGGGAGACACAGGCTGGATTGTTTTTGATCCCTTAACCACGCGGGAAACGGCCCGAGCAGCCCTGAATTTTATCAATGAAAAACTGGGTAAACGTCCCGTTGTGGCGGTGGTTTATTCACATTCCCACGCCGATCACTTTGGCGGCGTTCGGGGCGTTGTGGATGAAGCGGATGTGAAAAGTGGCAAAGTTCCCGTCATCGCCCCTGTTGGATTCATGGATCACGCGATTTCTGAAAACGTCTATGCCGGCAACGCCATGACACGGCGGTTATTCTATCAATATGGTGTGCTGCTGCCGCGCAGCCCCTACGGTCACGTGGATCAGTCCATTGGAAAAAACGTGGCGGCAGGGGCCACGGGCCTGATTGCACCCACACGAATTGTGGAAAAACCGTTTGAAGACATGACGGTGGATGGGGTGAAAATGGTCTTCCAAAATACGCCAAACACAGAAGCCCCTGCGGAAATGAATACGTATTTCCCAGATCTTAAGGCCTTTTGGGCGGCGGAAAACATCACAGGCACCATCCACAACATTTATACGTTGCGCGGGGCACTGGTGCGGGATGCGCTGCTTTGGTCCAAGGGTATCAACGAGGCCCTGTATCATTTCGGCAAGGACGCAGAGGTCATGTTTGCCTCCCACAGCTGGCCACGGTGGGGCAATGACCGGATTCAAGAGGTCATGCGGACGCAGCGGGACACCTATGCCAATCTGAATAACCAAGTTCTGCATTTGGCCAACCAAGGCGTGACCATTAACGAGATTCACAATGTGTATCGTTTGCCCAAAAGTCTTCAGAATCAGTGGGCGGCTCATAGCTATCACGGATCTGAAGAACACAACAGCCGCGCTGTCATCAATCGCTATCTGGGGTATTGGGATGCGAATCCAGCAACGCTGATCCCCCTTTCCCCCGAAGATTCTGCGCCCCTGTATGTTGACATGATGGGTGGCAGCCAAAAAATTATGGACAAAGGCAAACAGTTGTATGACCAAGGCAAATATCTTTATGCCATGGAACTCTTGAATAAATTGGTTTACGCTGAACCCAAGAATCAACCAGCAAAAAATCTTCTGGCTGATATTTTTGAACAAATCGGCTATCAGAAAGAAAGCCCCAGTGTGCGCAACAGCTTTTTGGCCGCGGCTTATGAACTGCGCAATGGCTTGCCCCAAGGGGCATCACCCAAAAGCACGGGTCCAGATATGGTTCGGGCCATGTCCACCAATTTATGGTTAGATTTCTTGGGAATTCGGTTGGATCCTAAGGTAGCGGAGGGCAAACATTTTGTCATTAACCTCATCACGCCGGATAATAACGAAAAATATGTGGTCGAGCTCAGCAACAGCACACTGACCAATATCCAAGGCTTTCAGGCCAAAAATGCGGATTTAACCATCACCATTAACCGCAGTGAACTCAATGACATCATGATGGGGGCGGCCACTTTTGATGATAAACTTGCCGCAGGAAAGGCGAAATTTGAGGGGAACCGTAAACCCTTTGATGACCTAAAACAAATGCTCGTAACCTTTGACATAGGATTTGAAATTATGCCTGGGACGCTTGCGCCCAAACAAACGACTGTGCCGCAGGAAAAATCCTTTGCACAACCTGCGCCTGCGGATTCTACGGGGGGGTGATAAGAGGCAGAGTATTCTGGGTTTTTTATCACCAATTGCAGAATTTTTTTATGGGTCTGAAACTAAGGTTTGATCTTGTCCTGACCGTTGCCTGTGCTTCTTTGCTCATAGGGCAAATGTCCGCCTCAGCGGAAGATCCCGCCAGTGCAGCCGCCTTGGCCCAAGAATTGCAAAACCCTGTTGCCAATTTGATCAGCGCCCCGTTTCAGTTTAATTATGATCAAGATATTGGCGTTTCGGATGGGGATCGTGTGACCCTGAATGTGCAGCCCGTGATTCCGATTTCCATCAGTGATGATTGGAACCTGATTTCCCGTACTATTTTGCCATTGATCTCTCAAAGTGATATTGCCGCCGATTCGGGTGATCAAACAGGGACAGGGGATATTTTGCAAAGCGCGTTCTTCTCCCCCAAGGCCCCCACATCAAACGGGTGGATTTTGGGCGCGGGCCCTGTTTTTTTGCTGCCCACAGCATCGGATGAATTGCTGGGGGGTGAAAAATGGGGAGCGGGCCCCACAGCGGTGGCCTTAAAACAGGACGGTCCCCTAACCCTAGGCCTGCTCAGCAACCAAGTCTGGTCCTACGCTGGCGATGATGATCGAAAAACGGTAAATTCCACGTTTTTACAGCCGTTTATTGGCTATACAACGCCTGAGGCTTGGTCTTTTACCATGAATACCGAATCCACCTACGATTGGACGGACAATCAGTGGTCCGTGCCCATCAATGCCGTGGTTTCCAAAGTTGTCAGAATAGGCAATCAACCCATCAGTATCGGCGGCGGTCCCCGTTATTGGGTGGACAGCCCCGACGCCACAGGTCCCGAAGGATGGGGCGGCCGGTTTTTTGTGACGTTTTTGTTTCCCAAATGATTTGACCCGACACTCCAAACGCTGTTATAGTATTTCCCTTTTTTAATCGTACTAAAAAAGGGCATTGACGGCGTTGTAATGGTCCATGTTGGGGTGGCGTATAATTTTGCGATATTTTCGTTTGAGGTTGGCCCAGACATGTTCGATGG
>JBIIHL010000021.1:0-26130 GCA_044235825.1 Alphaproteobacteria bacterium
TGATGTGGGTTCTATTGTTCAACGGTATGACGCGGCGGCAGTCTCTTTAGGATTTATGAATCCGGATTTTGTGGGCAATTTGGGCGATGTGGCCCCTACTCTGCTGGCGGCGGCGGGATTGCCTATTTCCAGACGTGTTGAGGATTTGGATGCATATAAAACATTGGTGGATCATATCATTGATGAACGCAAAGAGGCCGTGTTCAATCAAATAAAGACGAGAGAACGTGTCCCTTCTTTTGTTTCAGATTATGGTGATGGTGTCCTTCTTTTGGAAGATGCAGAAGAAAACTCTTTAAGGGAGCTGGAAGAGCTTCGCACTACCCTCATCGAAGAAATATCTGACGTACAACAACAATTGTGGGCCCGTGGCGATACGATAATTATGACGGGATCGAACATGCAATTGCCTTTAGCAGAACGCCGCAGGGAGAGTATCCGGTATTCTGAGTATTTCCAGTGGGCTTCTGAGGTATTAAAAGCCCATCAGACAACCCGAGGCTAACCCTATCCCCATTCAACGTGTTAATTTTTTTAAAAAAGCGGGGTTTCCCCCTGCCCCACTCCCTCAAAAATCGATTAGGATGGTTTTTTTTCAGTATGGGGTTTGTGTTAAAGAGGCAGAGGCCGCCGCAGCCGTTCCAACCCAAACAGAGGTTTTGTTGACGGAAATTCGGGATTTGCTTGCGAAAAAGGATATGTAAAAATGATGATCGCGTTGCCAAATAAGCTTAATTATGTATGATTTTTTATAAAAATCAATTCACATCCCCCTTCCCTCCCCCAAAAAACCGTGTAAAGTTACCCCCATGAACACACAAAAAAGATAAAGGCATGGTATGAGCAGTTATGATGTGATTGTTATCGGGGGCGGCCCGGGGGGCTATGTGGCGGCCATTCGGGCCAATCAGCTGGGTTTGAAAACCGCTGTGGTGGAATCCACCCATCTGGGGGGTATTTGTCTGAATTGGGGGTGTATCCCCACCAAGGCTTTGCTGCGTTCCGCCGAAATGTACCATCACATCAAACATGCCAAGGATTACGGCCTGAGCGTTGCCGACGTTAAAGTGGACATGCCCGCCATCGTGGCCCGTTCCCGCGGCGTGGCAAAACAATTATCGGGCGGTATTGCCCATTTGCTGAAAAAAAATAAGGTTGAGGTCATCACCGGCCATGGGTCCCTGCTGGGGGGGGGAAAGGTTTTGGTGAAGGGCGATAAAGAACAAACCCTCACGGCGAAGCATATCATTCTGGCCACCGGCGCCAGGGCCCGCGTGTTGACGGGGTTTGAGCCGGATGGACGATTGGTTTTGACCTACCGCGAGGCCATGGTGCAGGACACCCTGCCCAAAACCCTCGCCATTGTGGGATCCGGCGCCATTGGGATGGAGTTTGCCAGTTTTTACAACACCTTGGGATCCAAGGTCACGGTGATTGAGGCCATGGACCGTATCCTGCCGGCTGAGGATGCAGAGATTTCCGGTCTGGCCAAAAAAACCTTTGAAAAACAGGGCATGACCATCCACGTGGGCGCCAAGCTGACCAAACTGGACAAGGGGAAAGACAACGTCACCCTGACCTTTGATAAAGGCGGTAAACCCGAATCCCTGACCGTGGATCGCGTCATTATGGCGGTGGGCATTGTGCCGAACACGGAAACCATCGGTTTGGACAAAACCAAAATTCGTCTGGATCGGGGCCACATCGTCACCGATGGGTATTTGAAAACGGGCGAGGCCGGCGTTTATGCCATCGGGGATGTCACCGCGGGCCCGTGGTTGGCGCACAAGGCTTCGCACGAGGCCATCATTTGCGTGGAAAAACTGGCGGGCCAGCCCGACGTTCACCCCATGGACCGCGCCAAAATTCCCGGATGTACCTATACCATGCCGCAGGTGGCCAGCGTGGGCCTCTCCGAGGCCAAGGCCAAAGAGGCGGGCCATACGCTGAAAGTGGGCCGTTTTCCCTTTATGGGCAACGGCAAAGCCATTGCGCTGGGCGAGCCGGAAGGGTTGATCAAAACCATCTATGATGCCAAAACGGGTGAATTGCTGGGGGCCCACCTGATCGGGGCAGAAGTCACCGAGCTGATTCAGGGCTTTGTCATTGCCATGAATGGAGAGTTGACAGAGCTGGATTTGGCGCATACCGTATTCCCCCACCCCACGTTATCGGAAATGATGCACGAGGCCACGCTGGATGCCATGGGCCGCGTTATTCATTTTTAACACAAGGAATCTTTGTTATGGAAAAATACCCCATGACCCTATCGGGTTATGAAAAATTGCAGGTGGAGCTGCGCACGCTGAAAACCGAAGAGCGCCCCGCCGTCATCGCCGCCATTGCCGAGGCCAAAGAGCACGGCGATTTGAAAGAAAACGCCGAATACCACGCCGCCCGCGAACGTCAGGGGTTTATTGAGGCGCGGATTAAGGACCTAGAGGGCAAAATCAGCCGCGCGGAAATCGTGGATCCCAAAAAACTTTCGGGCGATACCGTAACCTTTGGCGCCACAGTGACGGTGGCGGATGATGACGGCAAAGAAACCACCTATCACATTGTGGGCATGGAAGAGGCAGACCTTTCCCAAGGCCGCCTGTCCAGCACCGCCCCCCTCGCCCGCGCCCTGATGGGCAAAGCCGTGGGCGATTACATCGAGGTCCCCGCCCCCGGGGGGGTTAAGGGGTATGAGTTGGTGAAGGTGGTGTTTGTATGACGGATGGTTTGATTACGTTAACCCTGAACCGTTCTTATCAAACGCCTTTTGGCTATCAAAAACTTCCTTTTTTGTACGCTTGTGAGCAGTCTTCTTTAAAAGTCGTACGGAAAATTGCCAAAGTCTTACGGAAAACCCTGATGGCTTGGTTTCCGGATGCTTTTTGGGGTGTTTTATCGTATCAAAGAACGCCCCATCACTGTGTTTCTTTAAGGTATCGGGCGGCCAACGCCCAGTTTATGTTTGCGCTAACAAAACCTCAGTGGGAAGTTGAGGTTTTTTCCTTGTTGTTGTATTTTTTGTCCAAGGGACGTTGTTTTTATGATATTGGGGCCAACTGGGGACAGCACAGTTTGTTTGCCGCATCCTTGCCTGATTTTACAGGCGATGTGTATGCTTTTGAGCCCATGCCGACAACATATCAAGATTTAAGAAGTATTGTGGACCAAGCAGATTTAAATCATTGCGTTCATGATTACCCTTGGGCTTTGGGAGATCAGGAAAGTCACCTTCCGTTGGGGGTTCGCAATAAAACCATAACAGGGCAAGCCTCCTTTGATGATCCTAAAGCTAAACATGTCACTTTGGTGGAGGTAAAAGTTTTAGATAATTTGGTTAATGAGGGCGTGTTGCCCCCGCCTGATTTGATAAAATTGGATGTGGAGGGTTTTGAAGATCGGGTTTTATCAGGAGCTGCTGAAACTTTACGCATCCATCGCCCATTTCTTATCATGGAAAACTGGCCAGATTCACGGCAAGCTGAGGCGGTTTTGGCACCTTTGCTTCGATTGCAATCCTATGATTATCAGCTCTTTACGATAAGAGTTGAAAACGAAAAGATTTTTTTAACGCCTTTTGCGGCCAAGGATCGCTTTTCTGTTTTAGGAAATCCTGATATTTTTGGGTGTCCTCGAGAAAAGATCGGGGCTTTGTAACCATGCCCATCATCGTTGGGGCGGCATAGGGTGGGTTAACCTTACCCCCACCATAGGATCACCATTCCCTTGACGGTGGGTCGAAGTCTGGGCGCGGTTGCGTTTAGTGCTGTGCAGACTAAAGTGTGTTTTGAAAACACACGCATTACTGTGCATTCATAACAATCATCAGGACCAGAATGCTGTAAATCATAACCCCTGCCAAAATCAAATGGAGATGAAAACGCTCCATAAAGGATTTGGTGAGGGTTTCTTTGGCGCGGTTAAGAAGTTGGGGCCAAGTGTAGGAAACAAAATCACCCTGTGACATCAGGTTGATCAGTTTACCCTGATCATCAATCACGGGCAGGTGACGAAAACGCTCGTTTGACATGATGCGCAACCAGTCAACCACGGTATCCTCTGTGGACGCGAGTTTTAGATCGCGTGTCATAATGTCACTCAAGGGGGTTGTGTTGGCATCCAACCCTTTGGCCAAGAGTCGCCGCATGAAATCCCGTTCCGTCACAATCCCAACAGGCCTGTTGTCAGAATCCACAACAACACTTGCGCCGTAGTTTTTTTCTGACATCGCCCTAACGGCATCAATCACTTTATCCGTTGCAGCAAAAGACAGGACAGGGGGCTTGCTTTTAAACTCGACGCGATCTTTTATTTTCATGAGGAAGCCCCTTTACTGAGAGTCTAATCTCTACTATGATTTTTCAGAAAATGCAAGGATATAACCATGGCACATTTTTTAGTGATTGCCGCCAGCAGCGGCATTGGACAGGCAACGGTTTCTCTGCTGAAACAGGCGGGGCATACCGTATGGACCACGGCGCGGGATACATCCAAAATCACACCCGATGCCATCTTGGATGCCACGGATTTTCAGGCTGTGGAGGCCGTGTTCAAGCAAGCGGGGGACATAGATGGTGTTGTGAATTGCAGCGGTTCCCTGTTTTTGAAATCGGCGCACATCACCAGCAAAGAGCAGTATCAGGCGGTTATGGATGCCTCTTTGACAACCGCCTTTGCCACCGTGCGTGCGGCAGGAAAATTCATGAACAAGGGGGGCTCGGTGGTGCTGATCTCCTCTGCCGCAGCCATGGAAGGGTTGGCCAATCACGAAGCGATTGCCGCGGCCAAAGCCGGTATTCTTGGTTTGACGTTGTCCGCAGCCGCCACCTATGCGGGGCAGAATCTCCGTGTGAATGCCGTGGCCCCTGGCCTTACCGAAACACCCCTTACCGCCGCGCTGACGGGCAATGAAACCTCGCGGAGGGTCTCTGAGGCCATGCATGCGCTGGGTCGGCTGGGAAAACCGGAAGATATCGCCCGCGCCATTGTGTTTCTGCTGGATCCCGCCAATAATTGGATTACCGGACAGGTGCTGGCCGTGGATGGGGGATTGTCCCGCGTGCGGCCAAAAATGAAAGCCTAGGTTAAGGTTAAGTTCTGTTATGGTTAAATTCTTTTGGGGTGTTGTCTTTATGGCATTGTTTGGATGGGGCTCAGCCCAAGCGGGTTCCGATAAAACCGCACCGGATAAAACCGCATATGATTTTTCATTCAAAGCCCTGATGGGGGAAGATCCCATGCCGCTGTCCGCCTATCAAGGCAAGGTGATTTTGATTGTGAATACAGCATCCCAATGTGGCTTTACCCCCCAGTACAAAGGATTAGAGACGCTTTATGAGCGTTATAAAGATCGCGGTTTTGTGATCATCGGGGTGCCCAGCAATGATTTTGGCCAGCAAGAGCCAGGCAGCGCCGAAGAGATTGCCACCTTTTGTGAATTTAACTACGGCGTGACCTTTCCCATGGCATCGAAAGAAAGCGTCAGCGGCAAGCAAGCGCACCCGTTTTATCAATGGGCCCGTGATGTGCTGGGCTTTGGCACGGCCCCCAAATGGAATTTTCATAAATACCTGATCAACCGCAAAGGGGTTTTGGTGGATTATTTTAATTCCACCACGTCACCGGATGCATCACGGGTGAAAGAGGCCATCGAAAAAGCCCTTGATGAACAGTAATGTCCACTCTTCGTCTTATTCTGGGTGATCAGCTTTCGGACACCATAACGTCCCTAGAAACGCTAGATTCAGACCGTGATACGGTGATGCTGTGCGAGGTGAGGGAGGAAGCCACCTACGTTCCCCACCACCCCAAAAAAATCGCGTTTTTGTTTTCTGCCATGCGTCATTTTGCGCAGGATCTTGCGGCGCGGGGGGTGCGCGTGCGCTATGTCCCCCTGGATGATCCCAGCAACACCGGCAGCTTAACCGGCGAAGTGCAGCGTGCGGTGCAGCAATGCAATCCCGATGGCTTGGTGGTGACGGAACCAAGCGAATACCGCGTCCTGGCCATGGTGAAGGCATGGCAAAATACGCTGGACATTCCGGTGGAGATTCTGCCCGATACCCGTTTTCTTGCCACGCACGGGGATTTTGGGGCATGGGCCAAGGACAAAAAACAACTGCGGATGGAGTTTTTTTATCGGGATCTGCGCAAGCGGTATACCATCCTGATGGAGCCCGACGGAACCCCCACAGGCGGCCAGTGGAATTATGACAAAGACAATCGCAAGCCCCCGAAAGCGGGTATGCGCTCTGCCCCCCGCATCAGCCACAAAAAATCCACAATGACTACGGATGTTTTGGCGTTGGTTAAAGCGCGTTTTTCGGATCATTTCGGGATCTTAGAGCCCTTTCATTATGCCGTCACGCGCCGGCAGGCGTTGATGGAATTGGATCATTTTATCAACCATCTGCTGCCTGATTTCGGGGATTATCAAGATGCGATGGTTGCGGGGGAGCCGTATTTGTATCATTCCCTATTATCCAGTTATCTGAACGCAGGATTGCTGCTGCCGCTGGAGATTTGCCAAAAGGCCGAGGCTGCCTATCGTGCGGGCCACGCGCCGCTGAATGCGGCGGAGGGCTTTATCCGCCAGATTCTGGGGTGGCGGGAGTATATTCGGGGTGTGTATTGGCACTTTATGCCGGATTATCAGGACCGCAATGGCCTGAATGCCACCCGTTCCTTGCCAGCGTTGTATTGGGGGCATCCCACGCAAATGTTTTGTCTGGCGGAAACGGTGCGCCACACGCGGGACCATGCGTATTCCCATCATATTCAGCGGCTGATGATTACGGGCAATTTTGCCCTGCTGGCGGGTTTGGATGTAAAGCAGGTTCAGGATTGGTATTTGGCCGTTTATTCCGATGCCTATGAATGGGTGGAAATGCCCAACACGCTGGGGATGGCCCTATATGGGGATGGCGGCGTTGTGGCCAGCAAGCCCTATGCCGCCAGCGGAAAATACATCCACCGCATGAGCAATTATTGTCAGCAGTGCCACTACGATCCCGATGAGATGACAGGGGATCGGGCATGCCCCTTTAATGCCCTGTATTGGGATTTTTTGGTGCGGCATGACCATCTGTTTCGGGGCCATCAACGGATGCCCTATGTATTCTCCACATGGGATAAATTTTCCCCTGAAAAACAAAAGGCCATTCGGGCGCAGGCGGCGCTCACTTTAAAAAAAATGGACGATGGCACGCTATGATCACAATGTTTGGATACCGCTGTGGAAAAAAGACATCTTTTTTCGGCAAAAGATGCTAAATCTGAGGCCATAAACGTTCACGGGACAATCACTATGCGCATCATCGCCGGAGAGCATCGGGGGTTAATTTTGGAATCCCCCCCAGGGTCCACCATTCGCCCCACGGCAGATCGGGTGCGGGAAAGTGTTTTTAATATCATTGATCATCGGTTTCAGGGGGATTACCCCGCGTGGCCACAGGCGCGTTTTTTGGACCTGTGCTGCGGCACGGGGGCGGTGGGGCTCGAGGCGGCGTCTCGCGGGGCGCGGGAGGTTCTGATGGTGGATCACAGCGATTTGGCCGCCAAAGTGGTGGCCAAAAACATGCGGCGTTTTTCATCGGGGGTGCGGTTTGTGCGGGGGGATGTGATGGCCCTGCCCCGTTCATCGGCGCCCTTTGATTATGTGTTTATGGACCCGCCGTATACGGATTTTGCCCTGATGCCGGCCTTAACCGCCCTCCTCCGCCAAGGGTATATCGGCCCCCAAACGTTGGTGATTGTGGAACAACCCAAAATCACGGACCCCCAGCCCCTGCAGGCGGTGTTTTCTGTTTTGGATGATCGGCGGTATGGGGCATCGCGGGTGTTTTTTCTTGCCCTGTTGCCCCCAATGAATGAGATTGAGCCGAATGCGGCCACAATCGGATCAAATAGTGATTGACTTTTGATCTGAATAACGGCATAATCGGATCATGACCCCCAACCATTGGAACTGGCAGCATCCCGATTGGCCCCGATTTCAGTATCGGATGGATGTCTTGCAGGATGATTTGCTGGCCTATACCGCGCTGGCCAATCGTTGGGTGGGGTGCGTGTCGCAGTTGGCCCCGGGGATCAGGGATGATATGCTGCTGGACATCATGATGGACGAGGCCATGAAAAACGCGGCGATTGAGGGGGTGTCTCTGCCCGCGGATGATTTGCGATCGTCTTTAAAAAATCACTTGGGGTTGCATCCGCCCCAGCGGATCAGGGATCCCAGAGCCGAGGGCATGGCCCAGTTGGTGCTGAGGGTGCGCCAGCATTATGATGCCCCCTTAACGGCCCAGGATCTGTGCGACTGGCAAACGTTGGTCACCCAAAATGAACCGCGCTGGAAAGACATCACCATCGGATCGTGGCGCCATGCCGAGGATCCCATGCAAATCGTTTCCGGCCCCGTGGGAGGAGAGCGCGTGCATTTTCAGGCGCCGCCTGCATCGGTCTTGCCCCGCGAGATGGATGGGTTTTTGACGTGGTTTGAGGAAACCCATCCCCATCAGGGCGTGCGGCCGGTGCAGGGGGTGATTCGGGCGGGTTTGGCCCATTTGTATTTTGAAAGTCTGCATCCCTTTGATGATGGGAACGGTCGGGTGGGTCGGGCGTTGGCGGAAAAAGCGTTGGCGCAGGATTTGGGGGCGCCGGTGTTGTTCAGCCTATCCGCCGCCATCGAGCGCACCCGAAAACAGTATTACGAGGCCCTGGGGCGGGCCAGCCTGTACACCCTAGAGGTCACCCCGTGGTTGTCGTATTTTGTGGCCACCGTGTATCAGGCCCAGCAACAATCGGAAACCCTGTTGACGTTCGTGTTGGCCAAGGCCCGATTTTTTGCCGATCATACCGCCCCCCTGAATGATCGCCAGAAAAAGGTCCTAAACCGCATGTTCGCCGCCGGCCCCGAGGGATTCGAGGGGGGCATGTCCGCCGCCAAATACCAAAACCTAACCAAAACATCCAAACCCACAGCCACCCGGGATTTGTCGGATTTGCTGGAAAAAGGATACCTCCGCCCCCAAGGCGGCGGCGGCCGCAGCACGCGGTATGGGTTGAATGTGGGGTGATGTTTCGAGGAGGGTTTACAGGGTCTTGGGGTTAGTGAGACAACATTGAACCCCGAAAAGTTTCAAGCGCTGCCCTATAGTGACTGTAATAATCTGTATCAGAATTACCTGTAATCGCTGTTCTAATGAACTCCGTGGGCCAAGCATCTTGGGCTGACCAAGCATGGGGTAGCGGTTGAGCATTTGGGTGGAGAATACTGGCCTCATTGGGAATTGCGATAATTTTGCCTGTTTCGGGGTTGATGAAATAGGGAAGTTCAAGAATGTATCCTTCAGTCAAAGGTTGTGTCTTGCGCCGTACTGGTCCAAATTGTGTTTCTTTCCCGTTTTGAGTTTTTGTGAGAGCTCTGATTTCAGGGGGTGGAATAATGGCATCTAAAACGTCAAAATCTTGAAAATCATTCGATGCTCTTATCATGTCTATAAGGCATTGTAATTCTTCATAACGAAGTAAGCCAACCGTTGTATTATTTGTTAACATTGAGGTTTTTAGTGGAGAAATATCTCCGTTTGATCCAGGATAATATCCTGTACCAATATGTTCAACGAAATCAGGCAGGGTGTCTTCATAATGAGAATACTCAAGCCCCAGCATTTTAAATAATTCGTTAGCTGTTTTGATTAAGTGCCAAGCCCCTGAGTTATCTATAGAATCCCTATCCATAAAAAAGTTGTTCTTACCCTGTGTTATATCAGACAGAATATCGGTTTCTTGGGTCAGAAACCTATGGATAAGTTTAATTTGTTCATCGGAAATTTTTAGCATTAGCGGTTTATTTAACGGTTTGCTAGGGTCAACATTAGGAAGATCAATTATCTTGCTTATTTCATCGAGATATAGGTTCCTTGTAAGCAAAGCGTTTTGAGTTGAATGCATGTGTTGCAACAGTTTAAGGAAGGGTCCCACGGTTATTGCGTGTCTTACTAAAATTAACCTCCTTGGAGTTACCGTATTGTCTGTGTCTGACATAGTGTGCGCCGCATCCGTTATGCTATGGTTTTGATGATTTTTGCGATGTAAAATTTTCCATGTATGGATTGAATTGGGGGGTAAACAGTAAACCCCATTTCCGTGGGTTGAGGTTTTGAAAGGCCCCTCTACGAAGGGGCCTTTTTTGGTTTTGGGGTTAGCGTGATTTTGCAGAACGATCGAGGCAGAGATAGGCTGCAGCAAAGCTGCCTATTGCGGCAGCGGTTGTGGCGAATGCTGGGAGGTTGGCGTGTTCGACAACATGATTTAGAGTTTCGTTAAAAAAAACAGCGGTTGTGGCAACACTGAGTAGAGCCCCAACCCCTAAAAGAGATTGATAGGCAATGTTTCTAAAATTTGGGTTGGGTTTGGTCATTTTGGGCCTCTGTGGTTCTGGGGTTTGGTTTTTTGGGTGGTTACGACCATTCTCTAAGTGCCCTTTCCATGGCTATCCGGACTCGAATTTCTTCCATCTCATCGGGGGTCAGAGCATCTAACGGATCTTCCTCAAAAACTTCCTGATAAGGATAGTGATCGTGGCCAAGTTTAGGTTTTTCATCACTTATGTTTGTCTTTGTGATGAATCTAACGATGTTGTTTTGCGCTGTAAGCTCCATACAAAAAACCTCCTCAGAAATTGTGAACCCTAACCCCCATACACCCAACCCGCCACCCGACGACTGTCGTTTGGGGTCAGGCCGATGAGGGTTTCTAGGGTTTCTGCCAAGATTTGCTCTTTGTTTTCGGGTTCGTAGCGGCCGACCTCTTCGGAAATCAGCAGGGCCAATTTCAGGTCATGCAAATCAATACTGTATTGCAAAGCGACAGACACAAGGGTTTGTTGGGGAATGGTGTGCATGGTTAATCTCCTGAATGTGTTGTTTATTGATTGGTTAGGGCCAGAATGTTTGGCCGTTTTTTCGGGGTCAAATCGTCATGATGGAAAAGAACCATAATATCAGAAAAGTCATTTTCAGGGGTTGGGTTTGCTTCACGGGTGAACTGGACACTGGTGTTTTGGGCTTCGTTTTGTCGAATAAAGCTGTCGAGAGACCGTTTTCCCATAAGAGACTCCTTTGGTTTTTTAAATTATACAATCATGGTGCAGTATAAAGAAAACAAAGTCAATAGAAATTATTTTCTATATAAACCCTCGTCTTGACCGCGTGGCAGGAGTCTGGTACATCCGTTTCTATGATTCTTGCCAATGCCTATCGCAGTCACGCCTGTGACGCCCTGACGCTGAAGGATGTGGACCAAACCGTTCGTTTGGCGGGCTGGGTGCATCGCAAGCGGGATCATGGCAATTTGTTATTTGTTGATATACGCGATCATTACGGCGTGACGCAGGTTGTGGTCCGCAGTGACCACGCGGCCTTTCCGTTGGCCGATGCTGTGCGGGTGGAAAGTGTGATTCAGGTTGTTGGCACGGTGGTGGCCCGCACGCCCGAAACCGTCAATCCCAAAATCCCCACGGGCGATATCGAGGTGGTTTTGGATCAGATCACGGTTCTGGCCGAGGCGGACACCCTGCCCTTTCCGGTTAACAGCGATGTGGACACCTCCGAAGAGCTGAGATTGCGTCACCGTTATTTGGATTTGCGCCGCGAAGGGGTGCACAATAACATTGTGCTGCGCAGCAACATCATTCAAACGCTGCGGCAATCTATGCTGGCCCGTGGGTTTTTGGAGTTGCAAACCCCGATTTTGACGGCCTCTTCGCCGGAGGGGGCGCGGGATTATGTGGTGCCCAGCCGCCAACACCCGGGAAAGTTTTACGCCCTGCCCCAAGCCCCCCAAATGTTTAAACAGCTGTTTATGGTGGCGGGCTTTGATAAGTATTTTCAAATCGCCCCCTGCTTTCGCGACGAAGACAGCCGCGCCGACCGATCCCCTGGGGAATTTTACCAGCTGGATCTTGAGATGAGCTTTGTGACCCAAGAAGAGGTCTTCGCCACGCTAGAGCCCGTTTTGCACCATCTGTTTACCACCTTCGCTGGTGAAAAAACCGTCAGCCCCCTGCCCTTTCCCCGCATTACGTACGATCAGGCCCTGCTGCAATACGGGTGCGACAAACCGGATTTGCGCAGCCCCATTTTATGCTGCGATGCAACAGAGGTGTTTGCGGGCAGTGGGTTTCAACTGTTTGCCAGTCGCATCGCCGCTGGTGATGTGGTGCGGGCCATTCCCGCCCCAGGCGCGGCCAGCCAATCACGAAAGTTTTATGATGATCTGAACGCATGGGCCCGCGCCGAAGGGGCCGGTGGTCTGGGCTATGTCATTTTTGAAGGCGGCGAGGCCAAAGGCCCCATCGCCAAAAATCTGGATGCAGCGCGTTTAGAATCCCTGAAAGCCTTGGCCGGTTTAAAAGACGGCGATGCCGTGTTTTTTGCCTGTGGGCGGGCCGAGGATATCCCCCCCTTTGTGGCGCGGGCGCGTATGAAAATCAGCCATGATTTGCGTTTGGTGGATGAGGGCCGCTTTGCCTTTTGCTGGGTGGTGGATTATCCCATGTTTGAATATGACCCCAAGGCCGCCAGCATAGCCTTTAGCCACAACCCGTTTTCCATGCCGCAGGGCGGGCTAGAGGCCCTGAACACCCAAGATCCCCTAACCATCAAAGCCTATCAATACGATATCGTTTGTAATGGAATCGAACTGTGCAGCGGTGCCATCCGCAATCATCGCCGCGATATTATGATGCGGGCCTTTGAAATCGCGGGTTATTCCGCAGCCCACGTGGAATCCCATTTTCCCGCCTTGATAGAGGCCTTTCGTTACGGCGCCCCGCCGCACGGCGGCGCCGCCCCTGGCATCGACCGTATGGTGATGCTGCTGGCCGGTTCGGAAAACATCCGTGAAGTCATTGCGTTTCCCATGACCCAACGCGCCGAAGACCTGATGATGAGCGCCCCCGCTGAAATCAGCGACCACCACAAGCGCGAGCTGTTTATCAAAAGTGTGGTGCCGGTGAAGGGGTAGTGGGCAAGAGATTTGTACCACCGGACGTATTTCTTTTTTTACTAAATAAGGGTAGAATCATAAAACAATGCCTACTTTGTCGGTGTTTTTTGGAATTGTGATTGCGATGTATTGGGATGACCATGCGCCTCCCCATTTTCATGCCCTTTATGGAGATGATGAGGTTTTGATCGCTATAAAAACGTTGGATGTTATGAGAGGGAAGGTTCCCAGACGCGCACTATCTTTGGTTTTGGAATGGGCGCAGGAAAATCGTGACGCTTTATTAAAGGATTGGGATTTATGTCAACGCAATCAGATGCCCTTGCCGATTCCCCCGCTGCAATAAACCCCCCCGTGCGTCCTTTGGCCCCATGGCGTGTGGCGCGGGTTGAGGTTATCCCTCCCTTTGGTTTATCCGTTGTTTTTCAGGATGGATTGGCGGGACGTGTGGATTTGTCCCAGCGTGTGGTTTCTGAAAATGCCGGTGTTTTTGCCCCGTTGGCCGATGCTGTTATGTTTTCTAAGGTGTTTTTGCATGATGGGGCGGTGACTTGGCCCTGTGGTGTCGATTTAGCCCCCGACGCGATGTATGATGCAATCCAGCAGCATGGGATTTGGCATTTGCGCTAAAGGTTCCCCCTACGGGTTCGGGCTGATGGTAATGCTCACCCCGCGGTATTCGGATTCGCTGAGGGCGCCGTCATCGTTGCGGTCCGCAAAATCAAAAAAGGCTTTGGGTTGCAGGTCTTTAAATTCATCCACCTCAATAAATCCGTTTTTGTTCTGGTCGTAATACACAAAGGCATCATCACGCATGCCGCATGTGCGGGCATCGCTGAGATAAATTTTGCCATCCAGCCCATAATCACATTTGGCATAAAACCACATGCGTTCCAAATAAATGCCGCGATACCATTCTTCGTAGCCAATCCCCCCATCATGATCCAGATCCAACGTGTTGAACGCATAGGGCAATTTATAGGGATGGGGACTGACAGGAACACTGCTGCAGGCCGTCAGCACAAGCCATAACGTCAGAAAAAGGGAGCGAATCATATTTTGGTTGCGGATGATAGGAAGATACGATAACCATACTACACCCAAAACGTTACGAAAAGTTTTCAGGTCGTTGTTATGAATATCCATGAGTATCAGGCGAAAGCCCTCTTGTCCCGTTACGATGTCGCCACCCCCGTGGGATATCCGGCCCTATCAGAGGCGGAGGCCAAAGAGGCCATCGCCAAATTAAAAGGCCCCGTGTGGGTGATCAAAGCCCAGATTCATGCCGGTGGCCGTGGTCTTGGCGGCGGCGTGAAGCTGGCCAAATCCCCCGAAGAGGCACTGGATTGGTACAAAAAAATCATGGGTATGCAGCTGGTGACCCACCAGACCGGCCCCGAGGGAAAAAAAGTTGAGCGTGTTTATATTGAGGATGGATCGGCCATCGCCCGCGAACTTTATCTGGGTATGCTGATTGATCGCTCCACATACCGCGTCACCATCATTGCCTCCACCGAAGGGGGGATGAATATTGAACACGTGGCGGAAAAAACCCCCGAAAAAATCATGACCTTGTCGGTGGATCCGGTGACAGGCTTGCTGCCTTTTCATGGGCGACGTGTGGCTTTTGGTCTGGGCCTAACAGGCAGCGCGGCCAAGGAATGTGTGACGTTTCTTGAGGCCATGTACCGTGCCTTCATCGACACCGATGCCTCCATGCTGGAAATTAACCCGCTGGTGGTGACCAAGGACGACAAACTGGTGGCGCTGGATGCCAAAATGAATTTTGATGACAATGCGCTGTTCCGTCATCCGGATGTTTTTGCCCTGCGCGATGAAACCGAGGAAGACCCCGCAGAAATCGAAGCCACGGCCCACAGCCTGAATTACGTCAAACTGGACGGTGATATTGGCTGTATGGTTAATGGCGCCGGCTTGGCCATGGCCACCATGGATATTATCAAATTGTATGGATCATCCCCCGCGAACTTTTTGGACGTGGGCGGCGGCGCGACGAAAGAGCGCGTGACGGCCGCGTTTAAAATCATTTTGCGCGACCCGAATGTTAAGGCCATTTTGGTTAATATCTTTGGCGGTATCATGCGCTGTGACATTATTGCCGAGGGGGTCATTGCCGCCGCCCGCGAAATCAATTTGCACGTGCCGCTGGTGGTCCGGCTGGAGGGCACCAACGTGGATTTGGGCAAAAAAATCATGGCCGAATCGGGTTTGCCCATTATCTCTGCCGATAATTTGGCGGATGCGGCGGCCAAGGTTGTGGCAACGTTAAAGCACTAATCATTCATAACATAGGGTTCATATCATGGCTGTTTTGGTCAACAAAGACACGCGGGTCATCTGTCAGGGCTTTACGGGGGCGCAGGGCACCTTTCACTCGGAACAAGCCATTGCTTACGGCACCAAAATGGTGGGCGGCGTGACCCCGGGCAAGGGCGGCGGAAAACACCTGAATTTGCCCATTTTTGACACCGTGTCCGATGCGCGGGCCGCCACCGATTGCAATGCATCCGTGATTTACGTCCCCCCGCCCTTTGCGGCGGATGCGATTTGCGAAGCCATTGACGCCGGCATTGCATTGATCGTCTGCATCACCGAGGGGATTCCCGTTTTGGATATGGTGCGGGTGAAACGCTCGCTTTCTGGCACCAACAGCCGCTTGATCGGCCCCAACTGCCCGGGCATCATTACCCCCGAAGAATGCAAAATCGGCATTATGCCCGGTCACATTCACCGCCGCGGAAAAATTGGGATTGTGTCGCGCTCGGGCACCTTAACCTATGAGGCGGTGGCGCAAACCACGGCCGAGGGTCTGGGCCAGTCCACCTGTATCGGCATCGGCGGGGATCCCGTCAATGGCACGAACTTTGTGGATTGTATTGATTTGTTTTTAAAGGACCCCGAAACCGAAGGCATCATCATGATCGGTGAAATTGGGGGATCGGCCGAGGAAGAGGCCGCCGCCTTCATCAAAGAGGCCACCATCAAAAAACCCGTGGTGGGCTTTATCGCCGGTGTCACCGCCCCCGCCGGAAAACGTATGGGCCACGCCGGCGCCATCATCGCCGGTGGCAAAGGCACAGCGCAGGAAAAAATGAATGCCATGCGGGCCGCTGGCATTACCGTCTGTTCCTCCCCCGCGGAATTGGGGAAAACGATGAAGAAGGTGATGGGGTAAGAAGAGAAATCCCAGAACCATTCCCCAACGAGTGTTGGGGAATGGTGGGGAACTGATTCAACCCATTCTTAGGTTGAAGAAGACTATTATACCCTCAGCCGGAGGATTAATAGCCCCCGAAGAAAGGCCCTGTTCCAAGGCCCTCAGATATTGGAATAGATGGCCCTTTTTTTCCTGATCGAACTCGTCTGAGTTTGCAGTAGCGTAAACGTAAGCCACCCTATTAGGGGTTATTATGATTTTACCGTTTACCATCTCTTGAGTATTGATTTGGGAAATGGTGTCAGTGATTTGAGCCATGAGAAGTGTTTTGGCAAGTTAACCCCCCCATTATGATGTGATGTGATGTGATGTGATGTGATGTTTGTCACATTTTGTCTTTTTTATGGGTGTTTTTTTATGGGTGACAGAGCCACCAACGCCCGCGTGATATCTCTGGCCACAATGTCCCCCGTGATGGTGATGCCGTGATCGCGAAGGCATGTGGCGGTGGGCAGGGGGGCGTGGGCGATGTTGACGCCAATGCCCACCAGCATCGCGTTGCCGTGACGCTGGGTGATCATGCCGGCGATTTTTTGATCCCCGATATAAATATCGTTGGGCAGTTTTAAACGGGCCTGCGGGATATGCCCCTGAATGACGTGGCACAGGGTTTTTGCCAGCAACAGGGCAAAGGCGGGAATGTCCCCATCGCCCCCGTCCCACGGTAAAGCCACGGTGAGATGAAGATTGCCGGATACGCTGTGCCAGAGGCGGTCTCTCTGCCCCCGCCCCGCCGTTTGGGTGTCTGCGATCACGGCAAAAGGCGGCGGTGTGGTGGGCAGCATGTCCAAAGCCACATCTTGTGTGGAGGTGCAAGAGGCCCTATGGATGAAGGGGATGTCCATGCCGTTTTTCCCAAAAAACCGTCACGCAGGCCCCCAAAATCACCACAATCCAAATGGCATACAGCAGCAACAAAAACACAGGAATGGTGGCCAACGTCCCATAAATGGTATTATAGGACGATAGGTTGTCCACGTAATAGGCAAAGGAAATTTTTAGGCCCCGCAACAAAGCGGCGGCGACGATGGCCCCTGACAATGCGGCCATGGGGGGGACATAGCGGTTGGGCATCATGCGGTAAAACAGCCAGAATCCCCCCGTGGTCATAACAAACATATTCAGGGTATGCAGCACGGGCCACCCAAAACCCAAATGCGCCCATTGTTCATAGGCCTGCGCCGATAACACAAGCGCCATGCCAAACCCCAACGGCCCCAGCGTCAACAGGGCCCAAAACAACAGCGCCCGATGCGTAAAGCTGCGCCGTTTGGGGGTTTCCCACAGCGTTTCAAAGGCCGATTCAATATGAAAAAACAACGTCAGGGCCGTGGCCATTAACCCCACAACCCCAGGCCAAGAGAGATTTTGGGCATTGTCCAAAAAGGTGTTGATGGAGCTTTCCACCACGGCCCTGTGCTGCGGCGATAAAAAATCCAAAACGGCATTTTGGGCGTACATGCGCATGTCATCAAAGGCATGGAAACTGGCCAACAGACTCAGAGCCACAAACACCACAGGTACAAAACACAGCAGGGTGATGTAACTCAGGGATTCGGCCATGCGAAACCCCTGATGACGGTTGAACAACGCCCACGAACCAAGAACAATGTTTTTTATGGGTTGCATGGGGGGCGGGGTGTTCTATAAGATAAGGGCACCATAACAGAGGATTCTTTTATGAACCAAAACTTTTTTGACGATATGGCCAAAATGGCCGGCGGTGCCTTTCAAGGTGCGGATGCGTTTCGTAAACAGATGGAAACCACCATCAAGGAAAAGCTGGGCGATTGCGCCAAGTCTTGGAACTTGGTGACTGAGGAACAGCTGGTGGACCTGCGCACCATGATCGTGGCGCTGGAGGCCCGCGTGGCCGCCCTAGAGGCCGCCGCCACGCCCCCCGCCAAAGCCAAAACAACGGATGTGGCATGATTGATCCTGAGATTCTGCGAAAAGATCCGGATATCCTTCGTGCGGCTTTGTCAAAGCGCGGTGCCCCCGATAGTACCGATGACTTAATCGCCAAGAACCAGCATTTGCGATCCTTAAAAACCCAGTGGCAGGCTGCGCAGGAAGAGCGCGGCCAGCTGTCCAAAACCATCGGCGCGTTTTTGCAGGCCGGCGACACGGCCTCGGTGGAGGCCGCCAAGGCCCGCGTGGCCACGCTGAAAGAAACGCTGGATACCCTAAAAACCCAGCAAGATCAGGCCGAAGAGGATTTTTTGGCCGCCTGGCATGCTGTGCCCAACATCCCCCTGCCTGAAATTCCAGAGGGCAAAGACGAAACCGACAACGTGGAACAACACCGCTGGGGCACCCCGCGCCCAGATCAAGTCCCCCCCCATGAAACCATTGCGGAGGCTTTGGGCGGATATGCTGCCACCACGGCGGTGAAAATGTCCGGCACGCGGTTTATGATGTTGACAGGACATTTGGCCAGACTAGAGCGTGCCCTGGGTCAATTCATGCTGGATGTTCATACGCAGGAGCATGGGTATACGGAGGTCTCCCCCCCCTATCTGGTTCAGGCCCCTGCCCTGTTTGGCACGGGCCAATTGCCGAAATTTGAGGAAGACCAATTCAAAACCACCACCGGTCATTATTTGATCCCTACGGCGGAGGTGCCTTTAACCAACATGGTGGCCGATACGATTGTTCAAGAGAAAGAACTACCGCTGCGCCTGACCGCCCACACCCCGTGCTTTCGGTCCGAGGCGGGTTCCGCCGGTCGTGATACTGCGGGCCTGATCCGCCTGCATCAGTTTTTTAAAGTTGAGTTGGTGAGCCTGACCACCCCCGAACAAGCCGCCGAAGAACACGAACGGATGACGCGCTGCGCCGAAACGATTTTAGAGCGCTTGGGTCTGCCCTATCGCCGCGTGCTGTTGTGTACGGGGGATATGGGGTTTACTTCGAAAAAAACATATGACCTAGAGGTCTGGATGCCCGCCCAACAAACATACCGCGAAATTTCCAGCTGCAGTCGGTTTGGCACGTTTCAGGCCCGCCGGATGAACGCCCGCTATCGACGGGAAGACAATGGGGCCACGGCGTTTGTTCATACCCTGAATGGGTCCGGTTTGGCCGTGGGTCGGACGTTGGCGGCCCTGCTGGAAAATTATTATGATGGGATAGGGGGTTTGCCTCTGCCTGAGGTTTTGCGCCCCTACATGGGCGGGATCACCCATCTTTCCCCCGCCTCTTAACCCAAGAAAGTCCCACGATGCGTTTGTCTGCTGCCTTTATCCCTACGCTGAAAGAAAACCCCGCCGATGCCAGCATTGTGTCCCACCAGCTGATGATTCGCGCGGGGTTGATTCGGCCCTTGGCGGTGGGGATGTATACGTGGTTGCCTTTGGGCCTGCGGGTGTTGAACAACATTGCCGATCATATCCGTGTGGTGATGGATGACATTGGCGGGCAAGAGATTCTGATTCCCACACTGCAGCCCGATGATTTATGGGCGGAAAGTGGCCGACTTGACAGCTACGGCGATGAAATGCTGCGGCTAAAGGACCGCCACGGCCGCGGCATGATTTACGGCCCCACCGCCGAAGAGGCCATGACGGACCTGTTTCGTAAAAACGTGCGCTCGCACAAGGCTCTGCCGCAATTGTGGTATCAAATCCATTGGAAATTCCGCGATGAAATCCGCCCCCGCTTTGGCGTGATGCGCGGGCGGGAATTTTTGATGAAAGACGGGTATTCCTTTGATGTGTCAGAGGACGCCGCCGCCGAAACCTATAACCAGATTTTCGGGGCGTATATGCGCCTGTTTCAGCGTTTGGGCCTACGCGCTATGCCCGTTCGTGCGGATACGGGTCCTATTGGCGGAAAACTTAGCCATGAATTTCATGTTTTGGCGGACAATGGGGAAAGCGGGGTGTTTTATGATCCCGCGTGGCACGATGTGGACACATCGGCCCTGACCCTGAACGATTGCGCCCATCTGTATGCCGCCACCGATGATTTGCATGATCCCAAAACATGGACAGGCAAGCCGTTGGTGGAAACCAAGGGGATTGAGGTGGGGCATATTTTCACCTTTGGCACGCGTTACAGTGATCCTATGCAGGCCAAAGTTACCTTGGATGATGGCACGCAAGCCCCTGTGATTATGGGGTCTTATGGTCTGGGCGTGGGTCGTTTGGTGGGGGCGATGATCGAGGCCTGTCACGATGATCACGGCATCATCTGGCCCGAATCGGTGGCGCCCTATCGTTATGCGTTGATTAATCTGGGTGTCAATGATGCGGCGTGTGTGAATGTGTGTGATCGTTTGTATGCCCAAATGGGCGGGCGCGAGGCCGTTTTGTACGATGACCGTGACGCCGGTATGGGGGTGAAGCTGAAGGATGCGGATTTAATCGGCCTGCCCACCCAAATCATCGTGGGTCCCCGCGATTTAAAAGAGGGCATGGTTCAAATCAAAGACCGCAAAACAGGCGAAAAACAGATGGTGGGGGTGGATACCCTCACCCCATCCTTTTTTCAAAATTCCGCGCAATCGCCCCGATGAAATTTTGGGTGTTTAGCCACGTTTGATCTTCCCCAATCAGCAGGGCCATGTCCCGTGTCATTTCCCCGTTTTCCACGGTGGCGATACAGGTTTCTTCCAGGGTTTGGCTAAAGGCTTTTAAGGCGTCGTTACCATCCATGTTGCCGCGGTGCCACAGGCCGCGGGTCCAGGCAAAAATGGACGCAATGGGGTTGGTGGAGGTTTCCGCGCCCCGTTGATGACGGCGAAAGTGACGGGTGACGGTGCCGTGGGCGGCTTCGCTTTCCACCGTTTTGCCATCAGGGGTCAGCAAGATAGAGGTCATCAGCCCCAACGACCCAAACCCTTGGGCCACAGAATCCGATTGCACATCCCCATCATAGTTTTTGCAGGCCCACACAAAATTTCCATCCCACCGCAGGGCCGAGGCCACCATGTCATCAATCAAACGGTGTTGATAGGTAATGTTTTTTTCGGCAAATGCGTCTTTGAATTCGAAATCAAAAACATCCTGAAAAATGTCTTTGAAACGGCCATCATACCGCTTCAGGATCGTGTTTTTTGTGGACAAATACACCGGCCAGCCGCGGTGCAATCCATAATTCAAACAGGAACGGGCAAAGCCCCGAATGGAATCATCCAGATTGTACATGGCCATGGCCACCCCGGGGGATTCAAAATCATAAACCTTATGGGAAATCACTTCACCTTTCCCGTCTTTGGGGGTGAAGGTGATGGTGAGTGTCCCCGCTGAAGGCACCAGAAAATCCGTGGCTTTGTACTGATCCCCAAAGGCATGACGGCCAATGGCAATGGGGTGTGTCCAACCCGAGACCAGACGGGGAACGTTTTTGATAATAATGGGTTCCCGAAATACCGTCCCCCCCAAAATGTTGCGGATGGTGCCGTTGGGGGAGGCCCACATTTTTTTCAGGCCAAACTCGGCCACACGCGCCTCGTCCGCAGTGATGGTGGCACATTTGATGGCCACACCGTGTTTTTGGGTGGCCAGCGCGGAATCAATAGTGATCTGATCGTTGGTCGCATCCCGCGATTGAATGGACAAATCATAATAATCAATGGGCAAATCCAGATAGGGATGAATCAGTTTTTCCTTAATCAAATCCCACATCACGCGGGCCATTTCATCGCCGTCCATTTCCACGATGGGGTTTTTCACGATAATTTTTTTCATGATGCACTCTATGATTGTGGTTTTGAGTATGGTGTCCCCACTTTATAGCAAAGATATTGAGAAAGTCTTGTCCTAAATCGCGATGTTATCAATCAGGCGCACCCCCCCCAAACGGGCGGCGACGAACAGGCGCCCTGGGGTTTTTGGGTCTTGCCATGGGGAAAGAGTATTGAGGGTTCGGGCCTCAAGATAATCCACCGTTTCAAAGCCCCCTTGGTGCAAACGCTGCTGCCCGTGGGTCAGAATGTCTTGGGCATTGCTGGGGTTTAGGGTCAAGTCCCGTTGTAACTGGCATAACGTTTGATAAAGCAGGGGGGCGATGGCCCGTTGGTTCTGACTCAGATAAGTGTTGCGCGATGACAGGGCCAGACCGTCTTCTTCCCGCTGGGTGGGTAGGCCGATAATATCAACGGGCACATCCAAATTCTGCATCATGGTTTGAATCATCAGGTATTGTTGATAATCCTTTTGGCCAAACACCATAACGTGGGGGCGAAACCGCTGATAAAGCTTCATCACCACGGTCAGCACACCATCAAAATGGCTGGGCCGATGGGCCCCACAGAGCACCGATCCCATAACGTTATTCTGGATATGGGTCAGGGGCTTTCCCTGCGGATACATGGCCATAACATCCGGCGCATACACCCCCGCAATGCCAAGCAGGGAGAGGGCGTTGACGTCTTGATTAAGGGTGCGGGGATAGCGATCAAAATCCTCCGCCGGACCAAATTGCAAAGGATTCACAAAAATCGTCACCACCACCGCATCCGCCAGTGTCTGGGCATGGCGCACCAACGCCAGATGCCCCCGATGCAGGGCCCCCATGGTGGGCACCAGAGCCAAGGTTTTGCCCTGTAGGCTTTCTAAAAAAGTGTGAACATCAAGAGCGGTGGAAAAAATCTGCATTTTAAAGCTAAAACTTGGGATTGACTTTGCTTGAGATTATGATAGCATCGCTTTCAGTTACCTTCTACCCAATAACACTCCGCTGTGGTGTCGTATAAACAGCACGTTACATTGCTGGCGCGTTGAATGGTTTAGGTTTCACTCTCTCAGGGGATTTTTCCCCTAAAACATGCCAAGCGATGAAAGGATCTGTTATGGCCAAAGGTACTGTAAAATGGTTTAATCCCACCAAAGGGTATGGTTTTATCCGCCCCGATGGCGAGGACAAAGATGTGTTTGTTCACATGACCGCGCTGGAGCGTGCCGGTCTGAACAGCTTGCCCGATGGACAGCGCGTAGAATACGAACTGGCCACAAACAAAGGCAAAACTTCTGCTGTGAACCTGAAATTGCTCAACGACTAAGCTTTTTTTCTTACCGCTTTGATTTTTTCTCTTGGGGTGGTTTTTTCTTTGGAAAATTCCACCCCCCATTGTGTCTTTTTATTTTTGCGCTCAAGCTTCTCTGGGGATATGATTTTCCCCTCCATCGCTTACGGCGCTGAACTTGAAAGAAGGTTCAACGCCCCGTTGCGGCCCTTGGGTTTTATAATAGGTTTTATAAAAAACCCTTTTTTCCGTTCTGGTGCTTTGTCCATGTGTGCTGGTTCCGTGGTGCTTATGTCCTGCGGATTTGGGTTTTTTAAACAAAAACCACCATCACCGACCCCAGCCATGGAGCAGGAACGACGAAAAAAGAGCGGCCATTCCCTTAACGCATTCTCTCAACGAAAGACACACTGTTTTATGACTCAATTATTTTCTGATTTTGATCTTCCTTCTGTTCTGCAGAAAAATCTTCAGGCCCTTAACCTGATTACCCCCACCCCCATTCAACAGGATGTCATTCCGCTGGCCCTGCAGGGGCGGGATGTTTTGGGAACGGCCCAAACGGGGACGGGGAAAACCTTGGCCTTTGCGCTGCCTATGGTGACGTATTTGATGCAAAACCCTACGGCCCATGCTCTGGTTCTGGCCCCCACGCGGGAATTGGCGGCGCAGGTTTTAGCGTCGGTGAAGCCGTTGTTGAAAGATGTCAACAGTCTGCGCAGTGCGCTGTTGATTGGCGGTGAATCCATGGGCAAGCAAATGGCCCAGCTGCGGGGGCGTCCCCGTTTGATCGTGGGCACGCCTGGGCGTATTCATGACCATTTACGGCGGGGGACACTGATGTTGGATCAGGCATCGTTTCTGGTTTTGGATGAAACGGACCGGATGCTGGACATGGGTTTTGGCAAAGATTTGCAGGCCATTGTTGGCGTTATGCAAAGCCCGCGGCAGACCTTGCTGTTTTCCGCCACGTTGTCCAAAACCATTGAAAAGGTGGCGCAGGCCTATTTGGTTAAGCCTGAGCGCATTGCCATCGGATCCAGCATGAAGCCCGCTTTGACGGTGGATCAGGACAGCGCCTTTATGCAGGAACACGAAAAATATGATCACTTGCTGGGTGAGTTGGAGCGTCGTGACGGTTCCGTCATCGTGTTTGTCAACACCAAACGCGGGGCCGAACATTTGGCGGATAAATTAAAATCGGCCAATCATCGTGCGGGCGCTCTGCACGGGGATTTGCGGCAAAATCACCGTGATCGGGTGATTCAATCGTTTCGTCGTCAGGATTACACGGTTATGGTGGCCACGGATGTGGCGGCGCGGGGGCTGGATATTCCCCACATTGCCCACGTGATCAATTATGACCTGCCCCAGTGCGCTGAGGATTACATCCACCGTATTGGCCGTACAGGACGGGCCGGCACCACGGGATCCGCCCTGTGTATGGTGTCCCCCAGCGACAAAGGAAAATGGCGGGCCATTCAAAAACTGATGGACCCCAACGCCAACAACAGCGATCCGGAGCCCTTTCCCCGCAGTGCCCGCTCTCGCTCGGGCGGTGGCGGTTACGGCGGTGGTCAGCGGCGCAGCGGTGGTGGTGGCGGCGGCGGATACGGCCAACGTCGTGAAGGCGCCAGCCCCCAAGGCTTTCGCAGCTTTGGCGGCGGACGTCGCCGGTCTTCGGGGCGGTAGGTCCAGAATTTTTCTTGCCCGTCCCCGTTTCCCGTGTTTATAACAGGGCTATGCTAAGCAAAAACGATTATTTTACAAGCCATACGCAATGCTGGATCTTTGCGTATGGCTCTTTGATGTGGGATTTCCCGTTTCCCCATGTGCGGAAAGAGGCCGCCCGTCTGAGCGGCTATCACCGCAGTTTCTGCATGGCCTCGGTGGTTTACAGGGGGACGAAGGATAACCCTGGTTTGGTCTTATCGTTGGATCAGGGGGGTTTTTGTGACGGGATTGCGTATAAAATTCCCGAAGAACACGCCTATCCCGTGTTTGAAGCGGTTTGGGACCGCGAAATGATCACACAGGCCTATTTGCCCCAGACGTTGCCCGTGCTGTTAAACGGTGGCCCCGAAACGGTGAAGGCTTTGTGCTTTACTGTGAATCCCGCCCATGAACAGTACGTGGGCACCCTGCCCCTTGCTGATCAAGCCCGCATCATCCAAACGGCCAAGGGGCAATCCGGCCCCAATATAGATTATGCCTTAACCACGCTGCGGCATCTGCAGGCCTTGTATATTCAGGATGCGGGGATGGTGGGTTTAGAGAAGCTTTTAGGGGAGGCTTGATTAACTAGAGCTCTTCATCACAAAGAGCATCATCGCCCCGCGCATGCATAACAGCAAAGGCTTCTTTCCATCCCGCTCTGACTGTTTTGGGCGCCCGAATTACGATGGCCCCATGTTCAATGGATACTTCTGCGTCTTGTTTAATATGACTCATTTCGAGAATAGCCTTAGGTAAGCGCACACCCTGAGCGTTTCCAATTTTGATAATTTTTGTGTGAATAACATCGGCAGACATAGGATGATTATGAAACGGTATCCAAAAAAAGTCAAGGATTTTCAATCAAGATCTTGACGTAGGACGAGATTGAGCCTCTCCCAAAACACCTCCCTTGGCAATCCGGCGGGGATGATGTCGTGAAGGCGTACGGTGATGGTGCCCGAGTATTTTTTCAGGCTGTTTTTGGGCCAAAAGCGTCCAGAATCCAGCGTGATGGGAATGACGGGGACGCCGGAGGCCTCATAGGCCACAAGGACGCCGCGTTGCAAAATCAGGGGGCTGCCCACATCGGTGCGGGTTCCTTCGGGATAAATCACGATATCATGGCCGTTTTGGATGGTTTCTTTAACCTGTTTTTTTAACAGACGCAGGGCCTGGACCCCCTGAGATCGATTCAGGGCAATCA
>JBIIHL010000053.1:0-8223 GCA_044235825.1 Alphaproteobacteria bacterium
GGTGGCATGATTTTGGCCATTATGGTGTATTTTGCGGCCATTGCGTTGGTGATTCCGGCGTTTACGTCTTTTGTTGGGTTTTGGCTGCGGGCCCTGCTAAAACTGGCGGTTGAAATCGTGATGATTGCCTTTGCCATTGCCATCAGTCTGGCCACCATGAACGAGGCCCTTGTTGGCTTTCAGACGGCCAGTGAAGGTCAGTTTCTGGCCCCCACCCATGATATGTTTGTCACGTTGTGGGGGATCTTTTTTATCATGAACATGCTGGTGAGATCGGCCAAAACCCTGGCGGGCGCCATCACTGCAGGCGGGGGCAAGGGACTGGATTTGGATGCAGGATCAGAAATGGCCGAAAAAGTCCAAGAAGAGGCCGAAAAAATGATCAAAGAGAGCCAACAAAAAGGCAAAGAAGGCTTGCACTTTGCCTATTCAAAATAAAAGTCCCTCCTTTCTGGAATTTTTCACAGAAAGGAGGGAATCAAGGGGTTTTTAGTTTACAGCGTCTTTCAGACCCTTACCCGCGCGGAATTTGGGTTGGTAGCTGGCGGGGATTTTCAGCAAAGCGCCGGTTCTGGGGTGGCGGCCTTCGCTGGCTTCACGGTGGGACACCAAAAACGTCCCAAAGCCCACCAGACGGACTTCGTCTTTTTTGGCCAAAGCCTCGGTGACAGCATCAAAAACAGCATCCACAGCACGCGCTGCATCAACTTTGGTCAAGCCGGCCTTATCAGCCACGGCGGAAACGAGTTCATTCTTATTCACGATACACCTCTTTTTGGATTGTTGATGGATGTTGAACGCGTGATTCGCGTTTTCTCTTTGTTAGCTTTAAGTGTTAAAGGTAAACAAAATCTTACGTCAATTCACAAAATGCCGGATTTGCGCCGTTGCGGGTCAACTGCGACAAAAAAACAACAGATTAAGGGGTTTTGTGCGTTGTTTTGAAAAAAAAAGACCCCCGCCGCAAAGGGAAGGGGTCTTTTTTGGGTTCGGCAAGCGTGGGATTTACGCCTCTGTGGATCCCCCAGCGGCGGCTTCGGCACGCTTGGCGGCTTTTTCAGCGCGTTGTTCGGCGCGTTCTTGGGCTTTTTTGCCAGGCACCGCTTTTTGGGCATTGTTGCGGGGGGCGGGTTTTTCCACCAGACCGGCATTGGCAAGGAACGTCACCACGCGGTCCGTGGGCTGGGCACCGGATTTCAGCCAGTATGCGGCGCGTTCGGTGTTCAGCACCACGCGCTGCTCGTGGTCACGGGGCAGCATGGGGTTGTACGTGCCGATTTTTTCCAGAAAATTTCCATCCCGCGGACTGCGGGCATCCGCCGCCACAATTTGGTAAAACGGACGTTTTTTGGTGCCACCGCGGGCCAATCGTAATTTTACAGCCATAATCAAGTATCCTTAACGTTGAGGGTGAGGGGGTTAAAAACAGCGGGCTATCCTTTCGGAAAGCCCAAGGATCGTCCCATCTGTCGCAATTGATGTTTGTTCATGCGACCGAGAGATTTCATCATCTGCGCCATTTGCAGATGTTGTTTCAAAAGCACGTTGACGTCCTGCACGCTGCGGCCGGAGCCCTTAGCAATGCGGATTTTGCGCGACGCGTTCAGCAGTTTGGGGTCCCGACGTTCTTTGGGGGTCATGGCACAAATGATGGCCTCGGTGTGGCGCATTTTTTGGTTGGCCTCTTCGGTGTTCATTTGCTCTTTGAGTTGGCCCAGCCCGGGGATCATGCCCAGCAAGCTGCCGATGGAGCCCATATTCCGCATTTGGCGCATTTGGGACAGCATATCATTAAAATCAAATTGGCCCCGACGCAGCTTTTTTTCCATGTCGCGGGCTTCTTTTTCTGAAACCACGGATTGGGCCTTTTCCACCAGAGACACCACGTCCCCCATCCCCAAAATCCGCCCCGCCAGACGATCCGGAAAAAATGGGGTTATGTCGGTTATTTTTTCCCCCGTCCCTAAAAAGGCAATGGGGCAACCCGTGGCCGCCCGCAACGATAGGGCCGCGCCCCCCCGTGCATCACTGTCCATCCGGCTGAGCATCAGGGAGGTGAGGGGAACGGCCTTAGAAAACGCCTCCGCCACACCCAGCGCATCCTGTCCCGTCATGGCATCCATAACCAGAATGATTTCGGCGGGTTTGGCAAGAGTGACAATGCTTTGCAGCTCTGTCATCAAACCATCATCCACGTGCAAACGACCGGCGGTGTCAATGCCCAAAACGTCATAGGCCATGGCGGCCTGCAACGCCCGCTTGACAATGGACAGCGGAGCTTCGCCCTCTAGGATGGGCAGGGTGTCTACACCGGCTTGCTCTCCCAAAATGGCCAACTGTTCCCGCGCGGCCGGACGATAAATATCGGTTGAGGCCAAGAGGACCTTTTTTTCGCCCTTAGTTTTCAGAACATGGGCAATTTTCGCCGCGCCTGTGGTTTTCCCTGATCCCTGCAGGCCCGCAAACACCACAACAGCGGGTTTTTGTTTGTCCACATTCAGGGTATAGCCCTGTTGCCCCAGCAAGGTGATCAGATGATCATGAACAATTTTCACAATCAATTGATCGGGTGATAAGCTGTTGATCAGATTTTGGCCCACCGCATCGGCCTTAACTTGGGCCAGAAAGGAACGCGCCAAGGGCAGGGACACATCGGCCTCTAGCAGGGCAATGCGGATATCCCGCAGCACCTGATCCAAATCCTCTTCGCGCAGCACCCCGCGCCCCCGTAAGGAGCGAAAGATACCGGTCATCCGTGTGGACAAAGACTCAAACACGCCAAATCCCTTAAAAACCAAAACAACAAAAAACCGCCCGTGAGCGAACCCTCGCCAACGGACGTTTTTTTTAAAACAGCCACGACCCTATCATAGATTGTTAAGGCTGGCGAATGGTTTTTTACGCCTGTATGAGTTTACCTCATTTGACACAGATATGCTGGGCGGTCTTCCCGAAGGTCATCTATAGCAATGCCAAGATCGATTTTGCCCCGATAGTCTCGCAGGGAGGTGGCGGGAGAGCGCGTGGCCGCAATGAAAAAGCGCAAGGCCATGTCCATCGTCTCCTCAGGCGGGCGATGGGTCAGGGATATGGCCTGATTCAGCAATGTTTTATGGGTAGAGTGTGCCTTTGTCATAAAAAAAGAGTAGCAAAAAAAACGGGTTAGGGCAAGGGGCTGGTAAAAAAATAAAAGAAAAGTTAGACGCGCGTCTTGGTTTTGATCATGGTTTGTTTCAAGGAGGTCTGTGATCTCGCCCCCCGACAAAAACCCCCCGATTGGGGGGCAAAGCACCCTGAACGGTGCCACGGGTTGCGCCCTATGGTGACAGCCATGCCCCACAACCCACGGGCGGTTGGCTCAGTGATAGCCCTAAGGGTGATCCTGTCGGGCCTTTGATTGTGCTATCCTTGATGCGACGATGTCGCAATGGATGAGCAGGTGATGGAAGAAGCCCCGAAGGGGTTTTTTTTGTGAGGGGAACCGGTCATCCCCCCGACTATGGTAAGAAACACCAGAAAATTTATGTCGACAAAATTGCACTGTTCTTTCTATGCCTTCAGAATAAAAAATCCGGATACGAAAGTCAAGGGGTTGTCAAGAAAAAAATTTCATACATTTGTAATTTGTTTTGACAGCAAAAAAACAATGGAGGGGCAGCCTTGCCACTCAAAAATTCCATAGGGTAGTAAGATTTTTGTTGTTAAAATTTGGAATCAATGGTCTTTTTAAACCCTAATGTCAGAATTTTTTTTATGACGCTACACATAATTTTTTTAGTTGCCCCTCTTGGTATTGAGAAGAGAGCTCTTAACCCCCACTTGAAATCGATATTTGAGGAAGAGTGGAATTTTCTGATCGTGCCAGATGATCAGAGGGACAACATGCGGAAAAATTTCCAAAAAAATCGCGCTGACTATATTTTGGACGCTTATGAACATTATAGTCATTCAAAGGATGCACGCCCTTTTATTGCGATGATTCCCATAAATGTTAAAGAGCATCGATCCGCCGAAAATAATTATCGAAAATTGCTGAAAAAAGCAGGGATTCCTAAAGAGGAAATCAAGTTTTTTTTCCCAATCGTGCTGAAGCCCGATCCCAAACACTCTGATGAGGAAGTCAGAGAAATTCTTATGGAACGCCATGCCACCCATTATGATAAAGTGGCTACGAAGGATGCATGGGCAGAGGTCAGCGCTGCACAGCGGTTACAAGAAGATGTGATTCCTGTAAATATTGACCTTAAGGGGAATTTTGAAAAAAATGAAACCCATTTGACGGGCTTATTAAAAGCTCATATCAGAGATGAAATCGTTGCCGTAAAATATAGAAAAGCTCTCTCCCCTTTGGAGGAATTTCTATGCAATATTTTACCCATATTATTTTGGCGATGATCGTTGATTGACTTAAAATTTGTTCAAAACATCCAACGACGACATCAACACCCCCTTATTCCACCCCATAATCCTGCACCCACCCCCACCCCTCTTCCCCCAAGAGATCACGGTCGATCAGGGTCAACGCGAAGGGGACGCGGGTCAGGGTTTCAAAGCCCAGCAGGGGGATTTCGGCGCCCTGCGGTGGGGGCAGGTCGTCCCTTACCAGCAGCAGGTTTTCCAGACGAATGCCAAAGGCCCCCGGGCGGTAATACCCTGGTTCATTGGACACAATCATGCCCGCCTGCAGGGGGGTGGTGTGATAACGGCTGCCGATGCCGCAGGGCCCTTCGTGTACGGACAGGAACGCGCCGACGCCGTGCCCCGTGCCGTGACGGTAATCCAATCCCGCCCGCCACAACGCATCCCGCGCCAGACTATCCAGCTGCGCCCCCGTGGTGCCCACCGGAAACCGTGCGGTGGCCACGCGGATGTGCCCAATCAGGACCAGGGTATACAGCCGCCGGATTTCTGCAGGGGCAGGGGAGGGGCCCACCCACACCGTGCGGGTGATGTCCGTGGTGCCGTCGTGATATTGCGCCCCGCTGTCAATCAGCACCAACTCGCCATCAGGGTTTAGGGTGCGGCAGCTTTGGTCCGTGGCGCGGTAATGAATGATGGCCCCATTGGGACCGGCACCGGCGATGGTGGGAAAGCTGAGATCGTGGAACAGAGCTTCCTTTTGCCGCTGGGCCAAAAATTGGTTTTCGATATCCCGCTCTGTGATGGGGTGGGGGGCCGTGTTCAACCACGTCAACGCACGGGTCACAGCCGCCCCATCGCGCCGATGGGCAGCCCGCATGCCGTTTTGTTCCACCGTATTTTTGATGGCCTTGGGTCCTTGGCAGGGATTGGGGAAGGCTTTTTTGTGGATCAAGGCCTGAGACAGGGCCAAGGGGCATTCGGTGTCATCATAAAGGGTGATGGCGGGGTGGCCTGCCAAAGCCTCGGCAAATCCTTGGGTTGTGGGTGTGGTCGAACGTGGTCGTCCGTGCAAAATTGTTTCAGAAATGTCCCCGTTGGGTGAGGGTGTGAAAGACGGTCGTCCGCGTAAGACCGCATCAAGGATGGTTTCGGTGGGCATCACGATCACATTGGGTCGTTCGCGGTGGACCGAATCGGGAATTTTGTCGGGATGGGTGAATACAATCATCTCGGTTGCGCTGATCCAAAGATACGCCAGCAACAAGGGGGTGTGGGGAATATCCCCACCGCGCAGGTTTAATAGCCAACACACGCTGGCGGCATCCGTCAGCAGCAGGGCATCGGCGTTTTGCGCCCTCAGGGTTTGGCGCAGCTGGGCAATTTTTTCAAGCCACGATTGCCCCGCATAAACGTCGGGATGAATCCACGCCGGCGGCGTTGGGGGCAGGGGGCGATCGTGCCACAAAGCATCAATGGGGTTTTGGGCCACGGCCAAAAACGTCACGTCGGGACAGGCCCGTTGATACGCGGCGATGTGTTTTTCCGTGTGCAGCCAGGGATCAAAGCCAAGGGTTTTGCCTTTGGCGTGGACATTCAGCCATGCGGCGGCGGGGGCATCGGGAATCAGGTGGACGGTGTAATCAGGACTAACCTCGGCGGCGGCCTGCGTGATATACCGGCCATCCACAAACAGCGCGGCGGTGTCTTGCAGAATTATGGCCATACCGGCCGACCCTGTAAAGCCCGTCAGCCAAGCCAAACGTTCCTGATCGGGGGAGAGATATTCGTTCTGATACGCATCGGTGCGCGGCACGAAAAATCCGTCAAGATTGTTGTTTTTTAAGTGTTCTCTTAGATTGTTCAACCGCGTCATACCGTTATCCCATAGATCCAAAGCGTCATTGTGATTGCCGAGGCCAAGGTCATGACGGCAGAGATGCTGGCCATGGCATCGGCGTTGGCGTTCATCTGTTTGGAGAGAATATAGCATGACGTGGCGCACGGGGTGGCGGCGAAAATCAGCAGAACCTGCCCCCAAGGGGACGGCACATCATAAAAAGGCATAGCTGCCAAAACAAGGGCGGGGAAAATGATCAGCTTGATGAGACAGCTGCCCGCAACGGCGCTCTGGCAGTTTTTCAAATGGGCAATGGACAGGGCCGCCCCAATGCCCAAAACACCCCCGGGCAAGGCCGCCGCCGATAATGTTTTGATCAGCGAGGCCCCCAAAGGAAACGACAGCGGGATCAACGATACACCAAACCCCGCCACCGTTGCCAACACCAAAGGGTTGAAGGCTGTGCGGTACAAAACGCGCTTTAGGGAAAAGGCATCCTCGTGCGCGTAATGGGCCATCACCGACAGCGTTAAAAAATTGGCCAGCGGAATGGCCACCAAAATCATGACGCCGTAGGCCGTGATCCCCTCTTTCCCAAACAGTGTGCTGACCAACGACAGACCAATATAATTGTTAAACCGGACGCTGCCCTGAAAAAACGACGCAAAAGTTTTGTTGTCCAACGTCAGCATCTGGCGCCCCACAACAAAGGCCACCACCGTCACCGCCGCAAACATCAGCAAAAGAATGAGGGTAGTCATTTTTAAAAACTGCCCATCGGATGGGGTTTGCTGCGCAAAATTTTGAAACAACAGGGCGGGCAGGAACAGGTAATAGGTCAGACGTTCCAACCCCTCCCACCCTGTTTTGGGGATAAAGGCGTAGGTTTTCAGGCCATATCCCAACAGGATCAGCATAAAAACCGGCAAAACGGCATTCAAAACATCAATCATCGGTTGCCAAAGCCTGTTTTCTGGGCAGACGCCGGAGCAAACCATCCACCCACCGCGCCGGCAACACCATAAACAGCCACACCAAAAACGTCATGGGCCATGGAAACGACAGACGGGCAGGGTTTTTCCGCAGGGATTCTTTGATCACGGCGGCGGCTTTTTGGGCGGACCACATCATGGGCATGGGGAAATCGTTGGCCTGTGTCATTTGGGTTTGGATATAGCCCGGGCAAATGGTGGTGACGGCAATCCCCTCTGCCCCCAGCAGAGATCGCAGGGATTCGCCGTAACTTTTCACGGCGGCCTTGGTGGCGCAGTAGGCGGGCGCCCCGGGAAACCCCCGATACCCTGCCAAAGAGCTGATGATGGCAATCTGCCCAGAACGCTGGGCTTTTAGGGCCGGCAAAAAAGGTTCGATGGTGTAAAACACCCCGAGGATGTTGGTGAACACCATGGATTCCATTTGCTCTAGGGACTCGGCCCCCTCGGCCGTTCCCCCCGATATGCCGGCGTTGGCGATGATCAAATCTGGCGTGCCGTGGCCCAGAACGTCGGCGGCCCATGCCTGCATCAGGCCTTTTTTTGTGACATCCACGGCGCTTGTGTGAACGGTGGCCCCTTGGTTGCGGCAGGCATCGGCCACGGATTCCAGCCGCGTGGGATGGCGTCCTGTTAAAAACAGGGTGACGCCGCTGTGGGCATAGCTGAGGGCCAAGGCCGTGCCCAGACCGTTGCTGGCCCCTGTGATGCAAATGGTTTTGGGGATTTTTTTCATTGATTTACGGCGCAATGCCCTTCATAACAGACCCTGATGGATCACAGCACTTTATCCCCAAATGATGGACGGACGCAATAAGGACAATCGCGGTTTGATTTTGATTTTGTCCTCGCCTTCTGGTGCGGGCAAAACCACGTTGTCGCGTCTGTTGTTGCAGCGTCATGCCCAGTTGACCCTGTCGATTTCGGCCACCACGCGGCCCCAGCGCCCAGGGGAAGTTGACGGAAAAGATTATCATTTTGTCACCAAAGAGGCCTTTGCCACCATGATCCAAAATCAGGCGTTGATGGAAT
>JBIIHL010000054.1:0-8216 GCA_044235825.1 Alphaproteobacteria bacterium
GTTGTCTTTTGGGGTCAAGGGGCGAGGCGGAAAAATACCGGACTGAAGACCGCGCAGCGGGCTGAGGGAGGATGATTTTTTCGCACCGGCGCAGCGCACCCCTTGATGCCAAAAGAGAACTGTGGGGGTGGGAGCCGCGTGGCCCGCGAAGAAAAGGCTCCCACCCAGCAGAATTTGCTTTGGGCCTCAAGGGTCCGCTTCGCCGAGGTGCAAAAAATCATCCTCCCTCGCTGCGCTCAGTCCGGTATTTTTTCCCCCTCGCCCTTGACCCCCAAACCAAATCCTGCTGCCCCCACCCCGCCTTTTCACCCCTTTTTCTGCCGCTCCATGGCCGCCTGCACAAACGACACAAACAGGGGGTGGGGGTTGTGGGGGGTGGATTTTAATTCGGGGTGAAATTGCACGCCAACGAACCACGGGTGGTCTTTGAGTTCGATAATTTCTGGCAAGGTTCCATCGGGGGAATCGCCGGAAATGATCATCCCCTTATCCGCCAGCAGGGATTCGTAGGACCGATTCATTTCATAGCGGTGGCGGTGGCGCTCTGAGATCATGGTGGTGCCATAGATGCGGGCGGCCAAGGTGTCGGGGTGCAGACGGCAGGGATAGGCCCCAAGGCGCATGGTGCCCCCTTTGTGGTCGCCCTCTGTGCGCTGCTCGCGGCCTTCGCCCCGCTGCCAACCGGTCATCAGGTCGATGATGGGATCTTTGCACGCGCCAAACTCTGTGGAACTGGCCCCGCTAAGGCCGCAGACAGTCTGGGCAAATTCAATGGCCGCCATTTGCATCCCAAAACAAATCCCCAAAAAAGGAACATGATGGTTGCGGGCGTGGGTGATGGCGGCCATTTTGCCGCGGGTGCCGCGCTCCCCAAAGCCGCCCGGGACCAGAATGGCATCACAGGGGGACAAATCGGCCACACCATCCCGCACCTGATCCGCGGACAGCCACGCGATGTTGGTTTTCACCCCGCAGTGCAGGCCGGCGTGATCGATGGCCTCTATCAGGGATTTATAGGAATCGTGCAGGGATGTGTATTTGCCCACAATCCCCACCGTCACCTGCCCATGCTGCTGATGGCGCAAGGTGTGCAGACGGTGCCACGGCGACAGGTCGGTGTCTTTTTTGGGGGTCAGGTGGAAAAATTCCAAAATGCGCTCGTCCATGGCCTCGGCATGCAAGGCGGCGGGCACGTCGTAAATGGAGGGAACATCATAGCCCGCAATCACATGAGACGGCCGCATATTGCAAAAACGGGCAATTTTCGCCCGCGCCTCTGGCGGGATGGGGTGTTCACAGCGGCACACCAGAAAATCCGGCTGGATTCCAACGCTGAGCATTTCCTTCACCGAATGCTGCGTGGGTTTGGTTTTCAGTTCCCCCGCGCTGGCAATATAGGGCAGCAGGGTCAGGTGGATAAAGGCCGTATGGGACATGCCGTGATCGTTGCGCAGTTGGCGGATGGCCTCTAGGAACGGCAACCCCTCAATATCCCCCACGGTGCCGCCGATTTCACACAGGACAAAATCGCAATCGTCGGTGTTGCTGAGGATAAATTCCTTAATGGCGTCTGTGACGTGGGGGATGACCTGAATGGTGGCCCCCAGATAATCCCCGCGACGTTCGCGGGCGATGACTTCGGAATAAATTTTTCCGGTGGTGATGTTATCGCCGCGTTTGGCGGTGACGCCGGTGAAACGTTCATAGTGGCCAAGGTCCAGATCCGTTTCGGCGCCGTCGTCGGTGACGAAGACCTCCCCATGCTGATAGGGACTCATGGTGCCAGGGTCCACGTTCAGATAGGGGTCCAATTTCCGCAGGCGCACGGCATACCCCCGCGCCTGCAGCAACGCGCCCAAAGAGGCGGACACAATGCCCTTACCCAACGAGGACACAACACCCCCAGTCACAAAAAGGAATTTCTGGCGCATCTATGGGGCCGATGGTGGAGAGGATTGGGGTTCAGACGCATCCGGCGCAGGCTTCCCCTTTGATTCTGGCAGGGGCTCTGGTTTAGGCTCTGGCTTAGCTTCAGAGGGGGCCGGCTGCGCGGGGGCGGCAGGCGTTTCCAGATCCAAGTTCAGGGGTTTTGCCGGTGCAGGGGACGACGGGGCCGCTGGATTGGCGGGGGCAGGCGTGCCCTCCATGGGCAGGGTTGTGGCCTTGACGGCCTCGGAGAGAGCCTGAGTCGGATCGTTTTTCTGCCCCTTTGACACATAGGCAAGCACCAAACTAAGCCCGATAAAAATGACCGCCAGCCATGTTGTGAGTTTGGCCAAAGGATTGCTGCTGGCCCGCGGGGTCGTCATGCGGGACGGGTTGCTTTGTCCCGCCAGCCCCCCCAAGGCGCCCGTATTGCGCTTTTGCATCAAAACCACCACAATCAGGGCCAAGGTGACAAGGGCATGCAGAGTGATTAAAACAGTCATGAAACGAAATCTCTATGAAAAAAACGCCCCATCATAGCACCTGATTTACAGAATTCAAGGATCAGACAGACGTATCTGGGGATGTTCATGTCTATGCATCGTCATACCGGACAAGGGAGCGCAGCGACCGCTGATCCGGTATCCAGCGCCACTGTCAAAAGGCGCAGCCTTTTGCCGATATATTTTTTTTAAACAAGGAACAAAACGCTTCGCGTTTTGGCATTTGCGCTGGATTCCGGCTCGGCGCTCGCTATCGCTCGCTGGGCCGGAATGACGCAGAATCGTTAGGTTCTGGCAGAAATGAACAGCCCTGCAAACGTATCTGGGGATGCGGCCCAAACAATCCTTTGACCCTTTTATATCGTGACCAAAGCTAAGCCCAAACCTAACAGAACGGCGCTAAACGCCGCTCTTTAGGCCAGTGTGGTGACTAGATAATTCTAGGGGATTGATTATAAACATCTCTAAAATCTGGACCAAATGTCATAGCCAACGTATCGGCAGACTTATACTCAGAGTTGAAGGAGTGAAGGTCTAAATGTCGAATTGCAGAAGACCCATTAGGTCTTATAATTGCATCCCCTCCATGAACAATCTCTGTTTTCCCTCTAGGGGTCAACCAATGCATACTCTTATCCGCAAAAATCACATCCACTGGTGGACCAATAAGGTCAGAAGATGCGGGATTGTCTGAAAAGCGGTATGCATGATACTGTTGGGCATGATCCCAATCCAGCGTGTTGGGGTCGATCAATTCACAAGCCGCATACATACGTTTGAACGATTGCACGTCGTATCCATAAAAGTCATCTCCATCCTTTAGAATTGCACCAGATGCAGGGGCCTTTCTTTCTATTTCAGATACCCAAAATTTAGACAATTCTTGTCGTGTAATAAAACGCACATTCTTATCCGTAAAAATAACACGGAGCAGACCATAGCCCCAAGTCTTTCCCTTATCTTGTTCATAAAGGTGACCAATGGGGCGGGGTGTATACAATGCAGCATTATCCCAATCCAGCGTGCTGAGGTCGATCAATTGATAATCATCAGGGGTATCAGACATAATATCCTCGTTAGGTGTTGGGTTATGGGAATACGACACACGGGGGGCGTCGTAGGAGCTCTTCGTAAAAAATGCCCGTCTGAACAATCTGCACTGTCTGGTAACACCTAGGTCAGGCCAGAACACTTAAATACCAAGAAAATTCAGGCTAATATATATATATATATATATGTCAAGCATTTAATGAAAAAAATTTTCATCCTTGCGGGCAGGGGTCAAGCGACGCGAAACGCCGCTCTTTAGGCCAGTGCGGGAATAAGGGGCTTTTGGAGGAACCCAGAACCTTATCGCCACACAATCCTTTGGCCATCCCCCAATGCGCGGGCGATGGCGGCATCGTCTGATGTGGGAGATAGGGATATTTCCGGCGGCAAGGCATGGTGCAGCACCGCATGGCGCACCAGGGGATCCAGATAAAAACTAAAGCCCACCCCGTGCAGGCCGTGACTGGTGTAAATGCCGCCGCGGCCAATGTCTTGGCCCAGGGCAAAAAGATGAAACCCGATGCCCTGATGATACGACAAATACCGTCCATCCACCCAATCAATGCTGACACGCACATCGGGGCAAAGGGCCCCGATACGATCCCGCAGATGCAGGATTTTCCGAATGTCATCATCCAGCAATTGTGGATACATGCCCACCAGACCCTCGGCTTTGGGGCCTGTGTATTGCAGCAGGGGCTCAATCAAGGCTGCCCCTTCGGGGGTTAAGCCCTCTGGTTTTTGTTTCACAGCCACAGCGCGGCGCTGATCAGGGGACAATCCCGCCAGATCCATAATACGACTGGCCAAACCGGCATCGCTGAGATCCAGCACACACGGCCCCACCGATAACGTGCGCATCAACCAGAACAACAGGCGCAAAATTTCCAACAGGCCCTGATGGGCCACCGTATCTTTGTCCGCGTAAAATTCCGCCCCGACCTGCGTGGATTGACGCTCGGGCTTCATTTGGGATGCCCGCATCCGAAACACCTGTCCCACATACCCCAAACGCACGGGGGGGGCCTGATTGGCATAGTGCTGTTTGGCGATGCGGGCAATCTGGGGTGTGATGTCGGACCGCAAAACCAACGGGGCATCGGTGCTGGGGTCATGGACGCGAAAACGGCTTTCCCCTGTGGGGGGGTGGGTTTTGTCTTCTTGCTCCAGCGGGGTGGGTTCCACCAGATCATAGCCAAACCCGTACATGGCCTGAAGGCAAGTTTGCTTGAGCCGGTTTAGCCAATAGGCTTCCGCGCCGATGCTGTCGTGAAGGCCAATGGGCAGCAAAGGGGTCATGATGATGTTTTCCCGATCAAAAGAATGGCGTTACGCTCTTGGTCCATAAACCCCAAACCCATCACCTGATTGTGTTTATCCTTTAAAACCGTTAGCCCACTGGCCACGGGGCTGGAGAATGTTTGTTGCCGCAGCAGGCGAAGGGCCTGTCCCCGATATTGAAAAAAAGCCAGCGTTTTTAAATCATTGCGAAAGGAGATGACTTCGTTGCCCGCCTGGCCGTCGGCGTTGCCAAAAACCGTCAGGGGGCGCCGCGTCGTGCCTGGGATCACACTGGAAAAGCCGTAAAATTTTGCCAAAACCTGGGGTTTTCCGTCAATGATTTGATGAAACGTCAAATAGGAATTGCCCCCCGGATCCTGCAATGTCACCAGCGCGGGGGGATTTTGGGTATCATCCACCCCCACAAAATCCATCAGGCCGGTATGTCTGACCTCTGGCATTGTCACAACGCGGGCCAGCCGATCCTGAATTTTAAAAAACAAGGATAGGGCTGACGTATTGTCCTGCTTTAATGTCACAACGGCAATCTCTTTAACGCCGTCGGTTTTGTTGACATCGATGATCTGGGCGGTGCCTGAAACAAAAACCTCTGTGCTGGGCAGAGTATAGGGCTGGGATCGTCCTGCCTGATCCTGAACACTCAGGCTTTGGGCCCCCATGGATTCCCCCATAACCTGCAAAGGCACGCCCTGAATCATGCCCCCAAAGATGAGGGTATCTTGCGTGTCTTGGCCGATCACTTGGCCCTGCGCCGGCTCCACAATCACTTGGGTAAAGGAGGGCGTCAGGCGGTACAAACGGCCACCTTGATCCTGTCCCGCAATCTCTGGTTTGTCTGGGTTGTCCTGAAATTTGGCCAGAACCAAACGATCAAACGTGCGGCCGGCCTCCACCATAGAGAGCTGAAAATTGACCTCTCCCACATTGACAGTGCCGGCGGCGGCGGGGAAACTCCCCCCAAAAAAGGCGATGAGGGCCAAAAGGGCGAAGCGGGGAAAGGGGGCGGGGCGGGGCAGGTTTTGGCCCATGACAAGGGGCGAGAGGGAAAAAATACCGCACCTCAGGACGCGCAGCGGGCTGAGGGAGGATGATTTTTTGCCTCTCGGCGTAGCGGACCCCTTGTCATGGGCCAAAAGATGCGGGGGTGGGAGCCCCCTGCTGTCGCCAGAGAGACCGCGCGGGGGCCGCATCATGATCCTAAAACCGCAACCAACGCACCAACACAACTTGGGGCAGGTTGGCAATTTTGGTGATGATGTCTTCGGGAACGTCTTGATCCACCTCAATCAGGGAAATGGCTTCCCCGCCTAGGGTGCGGCGGCCCAGATGGAATGTGGCGATGTTCACGTTGGCTTCGCCCAGCAGGTGACCGATTTTTCCAATATAGCCAGGTTTATCCACGTTGCGAATCAGGATCATGCGGGGGGCCACGGTGGCCTCTAGCGGGACATCATCCACAGAGACAAATCGGGGTTGATTGCCGTGAAACACACTGCCCATGACGCTGCGGGTCTGGCCGTGGGCAGTCATTTCCAGATGAATGCTGTTGGTGTAATCACCGCTGTTATCCAGCAGAGTTTCTGACAGGGCAATGCTGCGCTCTTTGGCCACACTCAGGGCATTGATGCCGTTCACCTGATCCAGCATGGGCGAGAGCAGATGATGCACCAATGTGGCTGTTAAGGGCTTCACGTTCATCCCCCGCAGCGTCCCCGCATAGGTGATTTTTAACGACGAAACGCTGCCATCGGCCATTTGGCCCATGAAACTGCCCATTTGCTCGGCCAAGGTTAAATACGGCTGCAATTGCTTGGCCTGCTCTGCTGTTAAGGAGGGCACGTTCACCGCGTTGATGACGGCGCCGCTGAGCAAATAATCACTCATCTGCTCGGCAACCTGCAGGGCCACATTTTCCTGCGCCTCATTCGTCGATGCGCCCAAATGCGGGGTGGCAATCACCCGTTCGTGACCAAACAAGATGTTCTCTTTGGCGGGTTCAATTTCAAACACATCCAGCGCGGCGCCGGCCACGTGACCACTGTCCAGGGCCTCTTTCAAATCCGCCTCGTGCACAATGCCGCCGCGGGCGCAGTTGATGATAAAGACACCTTTTTTGGTTTTGGCCAAGGTCTCTTTGTTCAGCAAGTGCTTGGTTTTGTCATTCAGGGGGGTGTGCACCGTGATAAAATCGGCGCGGCGCAGCAACGTGTCCAAATCGGCTTTTTCGATATGCAGCTCCACCGCCCGCTCTTGCGATAAAAAGGGATCAAAGCCCAAAACCTTCATCCCCAAGCCCTGAGCGCGAGAGGCCACAATGGCGCCAATGTTGCCGCAGCCAATAACCCCCAACGTCTTGCCCGTGATTTCCACGCCCATAAATTTGGATTTTTCCCATTTGCCGGCGTGGGTGGATGCGCTGGCCTGCGGGATTTGACGGGCAAGGGCCATCATCAAGGCAATGGCATGTTCCGCCGTGGTGGTGGAATTGCCAAAGGGGGTGTTCATCACCACAATCCCCTGTTTCGTAGCTGCCGGCAAATCCACGTTATCCACGCCAATGCCGGCCCGTCCAATAACCTTCATTTTGGTGGCCGCGGCAATCAATTCTGGCGTTGCGGTGGTTGAGGAACGAATCGCCAAACCGTCATACTGACCGATGATGGCTTTGAGTTCGTCTGGCGATAATCCGGTTTTCACATCCACATCCACGCCGCGGCTTTTGAAAATATCCGCCGCTTGGGGGCTCATTTTATCCGAAATTAGAACTTTGGGCATGATTTTGTCCTTTTGTAATGGTCACAGGGACGCTTTTGCTGTTTCAAAGGCCCACGTGATCCATGGCAACAGGGCCTTCACATCGTTGGGCTCAACCGTGGCACCGCACCAGATCCGAAGGCCCGGAGGGGCGTCACGATACGCATTGATATCCAGCGCCACGCCTTCTTTTTCAAGCAGGTCCACCATGGCCTTAATAAACGCCCGCTGGGCCGCCTCGTCTTTGGCCAGAAAAGCAGGGTCCGTCAGTTTTAAACAGACCGAGGTATGGGAGCGAATGGCGGGATCCTCTGCCAAAAAAGCCACCCATGGGGTCTCATCCACCCATGATTCCAGATGGGCCAAGCTTTCTTTGGATCGCGCCACCATGGCGGGGGCACCCCCAATGGCATGGGCCCACTTCAGGGCATCCAGAACATCCTCCACACACAGCATGGATGGGGTGTTGATGGTTTCTGCGGCAAAAATGCCCTCGTTCAATTTGCCTTTTTTGGTTAGGCGAAACAGCTTGGGCAAGGGCCATGCCGGTGTATAGGATTCCAAACGGGCCACGGCGCGGGGGCTGAGGATCAAAATCCCGTGCTGGGCTTCGCCGCCCAGAACCTTTTGCCATGAATACGTCAGAACATCGATTTTTTCCCACGGCATGTCATAGGCAAA
>JBIIHL010000055.1:0-8200 GCA_044235825.1 Alphaproteobacteria bacterium
TCCAGCAACGCCATTGCCAGCACGTTGGATCAGCAAAATGAATCCGCAAAATCCATTGTCAAACACATTCACGAGATTGACAGGACCATGAAAACCTTGGAAAAAGAAAGCCAAATGGCTGAAAATTATGCGGGGGCTGCTGTGAACACCTTAATCTCTCTGGCGGATCGCACGCGGCAATTGTCCCAAAGTGCGGCTTGATGACAAAACCCTTGCCCATTCTCGGGGTGATGACCACAGGCGGGGATTGCCCAGGCCTGAATGCGGCCTTGGCCGCTCTGGGGAAAATGGCCCCATCGTTTGGTTATGATATTCTGGCCATTCGTGGGGGGGCGGCGGGCCTCCTTGCGGTGCCCCCTGATGTGTTTGCCTTGGGGCCAGAGACTCTGCAGGAAAACGTCATCGGTCAAGGCGGCAGCATTTTGGGCAGCATCAACGCCGATACCCCCAAACCCGAGACTGAAGAGGCCGCCCGCGTTTTGCAGGATGCCCTGAATCGGGCCGTTCACCAGTTGGGTCTGGCGGGGGTGATTGTGATTGGGGGGGATGGCAGTTTTCGCATTGCAAACGCATGGCACCAAAGCAGCGGTATTCCCATCATCGGCATTCCCAAAACCATTGATCGGGACGTGGGGGGCACCCATTATACCTTGGGCTTTGACAGCGCCACCGCAGAAAATGTGCGGGGGTTATCCTTGCTGCGGGCCACCGCCGACAGCCATCACCGCCTAATGTTGGTTGAGATCATGGGACGCACCCACGGTCATTTGGCCCTTTCCAGCGGATTGGCCGCCATGGTGGATGGGATTCTGATTCCGGAATGTCATCCGGATATCCACACGTTTTGTGCCCAGCTGGACACAAAACAACACCAAAAAAGCCTGATTGTTGTGGTGGCCGAGGGGTTGCAATCCCTCCCTGGTTTGCCTGGAGGTCGGTTGATGGAAACCTTGGCCGATCATTTGCAAACCCGCCTGAATCGCCCCGCCCGAACCATGGTCATGGGATATTTGCAGCGCGGGGCCCCGCCCACGGCGTTTGAACGTCAAAAGGCCATCCAGATGGCCCACGCCGCCCTATCGCTGGCCAAGGCCGGAGCAAAACAAGCGGTTGTCATCGTGGATCAGCATGGTAACATGGGCGATATGACCCTTGATGCCATCATCACTGCCCCTGTTCCCGTAAATGCCGATCATCTGATTTTGGCGCAGACGATGGGTATTGCCTTGGGGCGGACCGCTTAGCATGATCCAAAGTCAAAATCCCACCACGGGCGTTGTTGGGGAAACCTTCCCCCCCCTGACCCCCGATCAAATCGCATCCGCGCTTCACAGGGCCGACAGGGCCCAGCGGGCCCATAAAACCACGTCTTTTGCCCAGCGCGGCGCGTGTTTAACCCAACTGGCTGCCCTGTTGCTGGCGGAAAAAAATCGCTATGCGGCCCTGATCACCCACGAAATGGGAAAACCCCTGTCGCAGGCCATAGCCGAGGTTGAAAAATGCGCCGCTGCCTGTGCCTATTACGCGGCTGAGGGGGAATCCCTGCTGGCCCCCCGTCGCGAAAAAAATGCCCTGATCCGGCATGATCCTTTGGGATTGATTCTGGCTGTGATGCCGTGGAATTTTCCGTTTTGGCAGGTCATCCGCTGTGCCGCACCGGTGTTGGTGGCGGGCAATGGGTTTTTGCTGAAACATGCCTCGAACGTGCCGCAGTGCGCTTTGGCCATGCAACAGCTGTTTCAAGATGCGGGCTTTATCCCTGACCTATTTCAAACGTTGCTGGTGGAGAAGGACGCAGTGGCCGCCATCATCGCCGATGATCGCATTCGCGGCGCCACCTTAACGGGCAGCGAAGCCGCGGGGGCCTCCTTGGCCAGTTTGGCCGGTGCAGCCCTGAAACCCACCGTTTTGGAATTGGGGGGCAGTGATCCCTTGATCATCATGCCCAGCGCGGATTTGGATCGGGCGGCCGAGGTGGCTGTTCAGGCCCGTATGCTCAACACCGGCCAATCTTGCATAGCGGCCAAACGATTTTTGATTCACAGCGATATTTATGACGCGGTGGTGCAGCGCATTCTGGCCCACGTGGATGCCCTAAGGCTCGGGGATCCCATGGACCCCCATCATGATTTGGGCCCTTTGGCCACACAGGGGATACGCGCGGGCCTTACCCAAGACGTCAAGGCCACGCTGGCCGCGGGGGCGAAGGCCCTGAGAACCGGTGGTCCCACGGACGGCCCAGGCTTTTTTTACACCCCCACCGTTTTGGCCGAGATTCCCATGACCTCGCCGGCGGCCCGCAAAGAGTTATTTGGCCCCGTGGTGAGTCTTTATCGCATTCAAAACAAAGACGAGGCCCTAAACGTGGCCAACAGCACCCCCTACGGTCTGGGGGCATCAGTATGGACTGAGGAAGAGACAGAAAAAAACTTTTTTGCCGATGGGCTGGATGCCGGCAGCATCACCTTTAATGGCATGGTGCGATCGGATCCTGCATTGCCGTTTGGGGGGGTGAAGGCCTCAGGCTATGGGCGAGAGCTGGGGCCAGAAGGCATTCGATCGTTCACCAACATGAAAACACTACGGGGGTTCGTATGATTTTACTCACAGGGGGGGTTGGGTTTATTGGATCCAACGTTTTGGCCACGTTGAATGCACGGGGGCGGGATGATGTTCTGCTGGTGGATGTTTTGGGCGATGATGGGCGTTACCGCAACATTGCCAAGCATGGCTTTGCCGATGTTTTGCATCCCAACGCGCTGGAGAACTTTTTGGACAAAGGACGTCACAATATCAGCGCCGTCATTCATTTGGGGGCCATTTCCTCAACGCTGGAGCAGGATGCCGATAAAATCTACACCCAAAATGTCCGCTGTTCCCGCCTGCTTTGGGATTGGTGTACCAAACATCTGGTGCCCTTTGTTTATGCCTCTTCGGCGGCGACCTACGGCGATGGAACGCTGGGGTTTCGGGATAATCTGGGTTATCATGACAACCAGTCCTATCGCCCCTTAAATCCTTATGGCTGGAGCAAACATGTTTTCGATCAGTTTTGCCTGAAAACCTATGAGGCCTCTCGCCCCTGTCCGCCGCAGTGGTTTGGGCTGAAGTTTTTTAACGTCTACGGCCCCAACGAATATCACAAAACCGGCCAGCACAGTGTGGTTCATAATCTGTTTCATCAAATTCGTTCTGGGGAATCGGCCCGTTTGTTCAAATCCTATCGCCCTGAGTATGATCATGGGGGACAGCTGCGGGATTTTGTCTGGGTTCAGGATTGTGTGGATGTGATCCTGTGGTTGCTGGATCATCCCAATTTGTCGGGTATGCTGCTGAATGTGGGCAGTGGTCACGCTCGCAGCTTTAATGATCTGGCCCGCGCTGTGTTTGCCGCCATGAACGAAGAGGCCCGCATCACATACATTGACATGCCCCCAATGTTGCAAAAGGCCTATCAATACGAAACGTGCGCGGATCTTTCCACCCTCAGGGCCCTTGGGTACACAAATCCAATGACCTCTTTGGAAGACGGCGTGCGGATGTATGTCCAAGAGTATATGATGCAACCCGATCAATACCGCTAAAACATCTTTAATTCTTGCCTGTAGGGTGGTGGGGGTGATAAGTGTGATTTTGGTGGTCCATGGTCTTCATGGCCTCTCTTTCTTAAAAAATCTAAAATCTTCAAAGGAAAACAACCATGAAAACATTGGCATTACTGTTTATTTTCGCGGCAACCTTGGCCGTGTCCGCATGCAACACCGTTGAGGGTGTGGGCAAAGATGTTTCCTCTGCTGGCGAAGGCATCAGCAGCGGCTCCAACGCCACCAAAGACAAAATCAACGAAACCGAAAAAAAGATGTAAGGCATATTTGACCCCCTCCCCGCTAGGAGAGGGGGTCAAATCCCCCCTAAAACCCTTGAATACGGGTTTTCAAGTTGGCCGGAAAGGTCACCAGCGATACTTCCCACAAAACGGCTTCATGAATCAGGCGACTCCCGCTGCGGGGATCCTTGGTGGATTTGACCACTTGAAAGCCAATAGACAGCCCATCCAGCGCCCGTTCTTTCACCAAAGTGCTGGCTTCAAACCCCTGTTTCAGGGCAAAAAACAACACCCCCTCAATCAACAAACCCTTGGCATTGTCTGTAATGCGGTTGATGCGGCCAATGGGCTGGGTGGTGTCATGCTGCCACAACAGGCTGGGCAGACGCTTACGGGCCTGCCAATCCCGTAAACTGGCCGCAAAGGCCCCGGGCAAAACCACATCGTTTTGTTGATCGACAACAGTGTATAAACTGGCGTACCCTGCAAAGGCAAAGCTTTCTGTGGGGGTTTTGGTTGTGTAAGTCATAAATATTCTCCTTTAGCTTGTTTTTTTAAGATGGTATGGGTAATACGATTGTTTTCTTGGTTTAATCTCGTTGCTTGTTGATCTCTTTACTTCTGATTTACGGGACGTATACTATCCTTTGATGTGATGCAAAGGAGACTGTCATGGCTTCCGTTTTCGATGTGGCCCAGTATATCTTGACAAAACAAGAAACTATGACGGCCATGAAGTTGCAAAAGCTGTGTTATTATGCCCAAGCATGGTCCTTGGTTTGGGATGAAGCTCCCCTATTTCAGGAGGATATCCAAGCATGGGTTAATGGTCCTGTGATTCCCGATTTATACGCGGCGCATCAAGGGATGTATTCTGTTACGCAGGGGTCTTTCCCCCAAGGAAAGGCAGACCAGTTACCGACTAATCAACGGGAAACTATCGATAAAATCATTGAGTTTTATGGGCAATACAATCCCCAACAGCTCAGCAGTTTAACACACCAAGAACAACCGTGGGTAACAGCCCGCCAAGGTCTGTACCCCACCGAGCGAGGCTGTAGCCCCATTTCCCATGCCAGCATGATGGAATACTATTCGGGGCTTTAGGATATGGCTAAGAAAGCCAAAAGGCCCACGTTTGCAGAAACCATAAAGCATGTAAAAGAGGCCAAGCGGGCTTCTCGTGAAAATGATTCCGACGCCTACAAACAAATGGCGCCCTCTTGGCGCATCAAAAGTATCGACGATGGTTGGGATTATGGGTGGAGCAAAATCGGGCAAAAGAGATGGAAAGAGGATGTTTTGCCAAGATTGGCCGACTGGGAAACAATGACGTGGAGCGAGATCCTAAGTGCCACTTATGGGGAAAACAATAAATCAAGCAATCACTTTATTTCAAAAGAAAATTTTATCCCAGTTGCCCAAAACCGTCTGGAAGACATTGGCCTTGGCGATTTGGATGCTTTGTTGTCCTTAAGACTTCAGGGAAAATATCGTATTTACGGATTTTTACAGGGCCATACCATGCACATTCTTTGGTTTGATTTTGATCATGCTTTGGTTAAATCCGAAAAAAAACATACCTGAAACCGCCCCATTCATCATGGTTGGCCCCAAGATTCCCCCTCACCGTTTCGGATGCGCCATTTCAATCAGGCGGGATGCGGTGCGGGAAAAGTCTTTGGACAGCAATGTTCCCTGATACAGCAAACGGGGGGCCGCCGCTGCCCGCACGGTCAGGGTGATGCCGCGATCATACAGGCAATCAATCAACAGAATCAAACGCTTGACCTGATCCAAATCCTGATCGCTCATACAGGGGACGTGATCGATGAAGATATGGCCAAAGGCATCGCACAAACGCTGATAATCCCGCGTCCCGCGGGGTTCCCCGCACAGGTGCATAAACGTCGTCCATGCCACGCGGGGGGAGGCCTTTTCCAGAATCAGCGACCGCTCTTCCCCAAACACAACGGCTGCTGTGGCCAGATCATGGCCGATGGCGGTCTCAAACGTTTTGGCAAAGGTGGTCTGTGTCTCTTCGGTCAGGGGATACAGATAATGGGCCCCCATTTGGGGCCCATGCCGCAGGCGGTAATCCTGATCATGATTCAGCGATAACACTTGACAGTGGTCCTGCAACAGGGGGATGAAGGGCAAAAAACGATCCCGCTGCAATCCGTGTTTATACAGGTCTTCGGGCAGGGTGTTGGATGTGGTGATCAGAACCAGCCCCCTATGAAACAAATGGGAAAACAGCTCCTTTAAAATCATGGCATCGGCAATGTCCTGCACCAGAAATTCATCCAAACACACAATCTGCTTTTCCCAGGATTGGGCCACGGTTTTCAGCGGGTCTTTTTGATCGGATAAACGACGCAGCCGATCATGGATATCATGCATAAAGGCATGAAAATGTTGGCGATACACAGTTTTTTGGGGCAAAGACTGGCAAAACAAATCCATCATGGCGGTTTTGCCCGTTCCCACATCCCCCACCACATAAACCCCCCGTGGGGCCATGGGACGCTTTTTCCAAAATTGCCAACGGGCATAGCGGTCTCGCTTGGCCAGATACGCCTTAATGTCCCCGCAAAGATGGGAGAAATGCTCCACCACGCGCTTTTGGTCCGCATTGGGGAACAAAACGCCTTTGGCAATCTGGTCGTGGTAAAGATCAAGGGGCATAGCGGCCCTTTTACACCGTCGATAAGGCTGGCGCAACGTCATTGACAGGGTTTCAGGGGAAAGTTTATGCTCCCCTTTTTCAGACGGTCTTTAGTATGTGCGGCATCATCGGCATCATTCGGGAATCCGGCAACGTCACATCCGACATGGTTGCGGCCCTGCAGCGTTTGGAATATCGGGGCTATGATTCCGCCGGATTGTCCGTTCTGGATGCGGCGGGACAGATTGAACGTCGCCGCACCTCGGGCAAGGTGTCCGCGCTTTTGGATTTAACCTTAAAACAGCCCCTCTCGGGCACCGTGGGCATTGCCCACACCCGCTGGGCCACCCATGGCAAACCCGTGGAACAGAACGCCCACCCGCACAGCAGTGCCTCGGTTAGTATTGTTCATAACGGGATCATTGAAAATTACATGGCATTAAAGCAAACCCTGATGGATCAGGGTCATGTTTTTGCCTCAGAAACAGATTCCGAGGTTATTGTGCATTTGCTCGAGGAGGCTCTGCGCCAAGGCCGCACCCCTTCGCAGGCTTTGGCATGGGCCATGCCCCAGTTGCAGGGGGCCTTTGCCATTGTGGCCCTGTTTGCGGGGGATGCCCAGCATCTCTACGCGGCGGTGAAGGGCAGCCCCTTGGTGGTGGGTCTTTCGGATGGGGCGGGCTATGTGGCCTCAGACGCCTTGGCCTTTGCGTCCTATGCCACGCGGGCCATGTATCTTCAGGATGGGGATCTGGTGACCCTCAGCGCGGGGCACGTCAGCATCACCGATGATACGGGCGCCCCCGTATCGCGCCCCGTTGTCATTTTGCCCCCCAGTGTGGCGGCCTTGGATCGGGGCCCTTACCGGCACTTTATGGCCAAGGAAATGGACGAACAACCCATCGTGACTGCCAGCACTCTGCGGTCCTTTTGGGATCCTGTCCATGAAACAGTGATTATGGAGGACGCCCCGCCCCGCCCCCACAGTGTGGACATTATCGCCTGCGGCACATCCTATTTCGCCGGCATGGTGGGGCAGACATGGCTGGAGCGTGTGGGGATTCCCACGCAGGTGCATATTGCCTCAGAGTTCCGTTATCGCCCATATTTTCCAGATCCAAACAAACTGTCCCTGTTCATTTCCCAATCGGGGGAAACGGCGGATACGCTGGCGGCCCTGAAACATGTTCACGCGCAGGGCGGGTGCAGTTTGGCCATTGTCAATGTGGCGGGCAGCAGTTTAAACCGACTGGCCCATCATACCCTGCTCACCAAGGCCGGTCCGGAAATCGGTGTGGCCTCCACCAAGGCCTTTACCACGCAGCTGATGACCTTGGCGGCCCTGTCTCTGTTTTGGAAAGGGGGCGATGCTGAGGGAACGGCGGAGTTGCTTTCTGTCCCGGGCCACCTGCGGCATGTTTTGAATGTCACCGCGCCCTATCATGATTTGGCCCACGGGATTTTCCGTTACGCCCAAAGCGCCCTGTTCATCGGACGCGGCCCCAGTTATGCGGTGGCGCTGGAGGGGGCACTGAAGCTCAAAGAGCTGTCCTATATCCACGCCGAGGCCTTGGCCGCCGGTGAATTGAAACACGGATCCATTGCGCTGGTGGATGAACATTTGCCCGTGGTGGCCTTGGCCCCCACCGATGCCCTGTTTGAAAAAACCGCCAGCAATATCGAGGAAATCGCCGCCCGCCAAGGGC
>JBIIHL010000056.1:0-7586 GCA_044235825.1 Alphaproteobacteria bacterium
CGTTTTGTTCCTTAGTTTTCACAATACAAAGGCAAAAGGCTGCGCCTTTTGACAGTGGCGCTGGATACCGGATCAGCGGTCGCTGCGCTCCCTTGTCCGGTATGACGATGCATAGACATGAACAGCCTTGGCTGGGTTTGGGGCATCCTTTAGGCATCCCCCTTCATAATCCGTTGTTTATCCCGTTGCCATGTCCGTTCTTTTTCGCTTTCGCGTTTGTCGTGTTTCTTTTTTCCCTGGGCGGTGGCGATTTTGGCTTTGATGAGGCCTTTGTCGTTGCTATAGACCTCAAGCACCACCGCCGTCATTTGGGCGCGGGCCATGGCCCCCATGATTTTGTTGATTTCGCGTTTGTGGAGCAGCAACAGGCGGGGTCTTTCTTCCGCATGATTGCCATGACGGGCAAAGGGATAGGGGGAAATGTGCATCCCCACGGCATATAGGTTACCTTGCTTTTCAACCACATAGGCATCCTTCAGTTGCCCCCGTCCCATACGCAGGGATTTGACTTCGGTGCCCATCAGCTGCAGGCCGGCTTCCCACACATCCCCCAAAACATAATCATGACGGGCTTTGCGATTGACGATATGGACGGGGGAAAAGGGGGATGGTTTTTTGGTTTTGGCCATCAGGAAAGCCCGATCATGGCTTGGTTTAAAGCCTTTTCCGTTGCATCTGTGACAGGCACCAACGGCAGGCGCAAGACATTGTCACAAAGTCCCAAACGGGAGGCCACGTATTTAACGGGCCCCGGGCTGGTTTCATAAAACAGGGCATCGTGCAGGGGCATTAAGGTTTGCTGGATGGCTCTGGCCTGATCCCATTGCCCCTGCATGGCCAAAGTGTAGACGTCCGCGCATCTTTTGGGGGCCACGTTGGCCGTGACGGAAATGGACCCCACCGCCCCCACGGCGTAAAAGGCCAGAGCCGAGGCATCATCCCCAGATAAAAACATAAAATTTTCCCGCAAGCCCCGCGCCCTGAGGCGTAAAATCCGGCCCATATCGCCGGTGGCATCCTTGATGCCCGCCATGCGGGGAAGGTTGGCCAAGGATAAAATTACATCATCCGGCAGCGCCAACCCCGTGCGGCCGGGAACATCATACAAAAACAGGGGCAGAGATGTGGCATCATGAATGGCCTGAAAATGGGCCAACAGTCCGGCCTTTGTGGGTTTGTTGTAATAGGGGGTGATCAAAAGGGCAGCATCGGCCCCCATGGCGGCAGCGGCCTGTGTCAGCTCTATGGCCTCTGTGGTGTTGTTGGATCCTGTGCCGGCTATGACGGGGCGGCGTCCGTTGACGATATCGATGCAGCGCTGCATAACGGCCAGATGCTCCTCCAGACTCAGCGTTGCGGATTCGCCCGTGGTGCCACAGGGAACGAACCCCCTGGTCCCCCCCGCGAGTTGGTATTCGATCAGATGGGCAAAGGCAGCAAAGTCCAGATCCCCCTGCAGCGTCATGGGCGTTAAAAGCGCCACCATAGAGCCGGAAAAAGAGGGTGTGTTGTTAATGTGGCTGGTATGAGGGGATAGCATAGGATTTCTTTTGTTCGTTATACATCACTTTATACAAAGAAGACATTTATGATTGGCTTTGACAGGGTCCTTGCTAAACCATGCTATAAAATCTTCTGATAATAAACCCCTGTTTGGGGAAACGTTGCACTGACCCAATCTTTTTTGATCACCAGAGCCAACAGCATCACCATACTGATAAAGCTGAGTGTCATAGCCGTTGTCCACAAACGGTTTTTGGGTTTAAAGTCCATGGATAAAGACGGCAGTTGCCCCGATACGGGGTTTTGGGTGGGTTGGGGCGCGAAAGAGGGCTCGGTTTCATCGCCAGGCATTTGAAACCAAATGTGCAAACAGCGGGCGCACCGGACAAAGCGGCCTGTCACCCCTAGGCTTTCCCGCTGCACCGCAAAGCGCGACGTACATTCCGAGCAGGTGATGATCATACGCTTTTCCAACATTCATGTCCTGAATTACGATAAAGGGCTTTTCATCATTTGTGAATGGGGTACATTAAAGGCCTCCTTGAAAAAGACTTTTTTATGCCCGAAATTCTTCATCGTCTCAGTGTTGTTCTGCCGGATCGGTCGTATCCCTTGGTGATTGGTCGTGGACTGGTGGGGGAGGGGCTTGCGTGCCTCAACATCCGCCCCCGCCGCTGTGTGGTGGTGAGTGATGAAACGGTTTATCCGCTTTATGGTCCTGCGCTTGCCCGTGCCTTTCCCGAAGCGCCGGCCTTTGTTTTGCCGGCGGGGGAAGCCAGCAAATCTTGGGGTTACCTTCAAAAGCTGACGGCCTTTTGTTTGGATCATCGTGTGGATCGGGACACGCTGATGGTGGCCTTGGGCGGGGGGGTTGTGGGGGACTTGGCGGGCTTTGCCGCCAGCATTCTTCTGCGGGGGCTGCCCATTGTTCATATTCCCACCACGCTCTTGTCTCAGGTGGACAGTGCCATTGGGGGGAAAACGGCCATTAACACGCCTCAGGGCAAGAATTTGGTGGGCACCTTTTACCAGCCCAGCGGCGTGATGATGGATATTGATGTGCTTTCCAGCCTGCCCGCGGATCAGATGCTGGCGGGATATGGGGAAATTTTGAAATATGCCCTGCTGGGAAAGGCTGATTTTTTTGATTTTTTAGAGGGGAATGTGCAATCCCTGCTGAACAAAGATCCCAGCGTTCTGGCCCATGTTCTCTCCATCAGTGCCCAGATGAAAGCGGACATTGTGGGTAAGGATGAACGGGAACAGGGCCAGCGGGCCCTTTTGAATTTGGGCCACACCTTTGGCCATGCCATTGAGCAGGTCAGTGGGTTTTCCGTCCTGCATGGTCACGCGGTGCTAAGGGGGCTGTCTTTGGCGGCGGATTTATCACACCGTCTGGGGTTTTTGCCAGAGGATCAGAATGCCCGTATTCAGCGTCATATTTCCAGCCTGCCCCTAACCCTGAATTTGGTAAGCTTTGCCGTTCCTGATGTGATGCAGGCCATGCAGGTGGATAAAAAGAAAAAAGACGATGTTCTGACGTTTATTCTTTTAAACCGTATCGGTGAAGCGTTTATTCACAAACAGCCTGTGCCCCCTGCCGTGATCGAGGATGTCTGGCGTGCGGGAGGGGCGGTGTGAAGACCCTGACCAAACGGGCGCATTTTGTGCAGATGCAAAAAACCGCGCAGTCCTTCGTGACCCCCGGATTGATTGTGCAATATGCGCCGCAGGGGCAAGAGTCTGTTGTGGTGGGCTACACCGCATCCCGCAAAGTGGGCGGCGCCGTGCAAAGAAATTTTGCCAAACGCCGGATGCGCCATCTGGCGCGTTTGGTTCTGGCCCAGCAAGATCCGGCCTGTTATGTTTTGATTGCGCGAAAGGATTGTCTAACCTTGCCCTTTGATCGGTTGCACCGTGATTTACAGTGGGCTTTGCGCAGATTGAAGGGAGAAAAAAAAGATGTCTGAGATGTATGATTTGATTGTGATTGGGGGGGGATCCGGCGGGGTGGCCTGTGCCCGTCGCTTGGCGGCCAGAGGCAAAACAGTGGCCCTGATTGAATCCCACCGCGTGGGGGGTACTTGCGTCATGCGGGGATGCGTGCCCAAAAAACTGTTTTGGTATGCCGCCCATGCCAGCGAAGATGTGTTTTTGGCCCAAGATTACGGATGGGACGTGCAGGGCGGCCTGTTTCATTGGCCGCCCTTTATCGAAAAAAAGCGTCAGGAACTGAACCGGCTGGAGGGGATTTATCAAAATCTTCTGAAAACCAGCGGGGTGCATGTGTTTCATGGGCATGGCGCCCTAAAGGGGCCCAACGCGGTGGTTCTGACACCGCCGGCAGGTCCATCCCGTACTCTGAAAGGCCATCATATCTTGCTGGCCACGGGGTCCACACCTAAACCTCTGCCCATTCCTGGGGGGGATCAGGCTCTGGTTTCGGATCATATCCTTGATCTGGCGGCCTTGCCCGAATCCATCGCCATCATCGGGGGGGGATTTATTGCGGTGGAAATGGCATCGATTTTAAATGCCTTTGGTGTGCAGGTTCATTTGATTTTAAAATATGATTTTGTTTTGCCTGGCTTTGATCGGGAATCGGCGGATGTCTTGCTGTCATGCCTGAAAGAGCGGGGCATTCACGTGTATCCGTCCTGTCCAGTGCATGAGATTACGCATCAGGGGCAAAGGGTTCATCTGCAGGGGCAGGCTTTACAGGTCAGCTGCACCCTGAACGCCGTAGGGCGGCAGCCTTTGACAGGGGGGCTGGGTTTGGAAACGGTGGGGGTTGCCCTGCATCCGCAGCACGGCGGGATTGTGGTGGATGAACAGAATCGCACATCGGTGCCCTCGATTTTTGCGGTGGGGGATGTGGTGAATGATATCAACCTCACCCCCTTTGCCATTGCGCAGGGGCGAAAGCTGGCGGATCGCCTGTCGGGCCAGAGTCCGGCGCCGCTGGATCGCACAGCCCTGCCCATGGCGGTGTTTACGGACCCTCCGCTGGCCGCGGCAGGATTGTCTGAGGAAGCCGCCCGCAAGGCAGGGTATGATGTGGCTGTGTATGTGTCCCGTTTTCGCCCCATGAAGTATGTTTTGACCCAAAAAACGGAAAAAACATTCATGAAACTTTTGGTGGATCGCGCCAGCGATCGGGTTTTGGGGTGCGTGATGGTGGGGCCGGATGCGCCGGAGATTATTCAGGGGTTTGGCGTGGCCCTAACCTGCGGGGCCACCAAAGCGCAGTTTGATGCCACACTCGCCATTCACCCCAGCAGCGCGGAGGAGTTTGTCACCATGGGGGCGCCGAGGGGTTAGGGGTCTTTATCCCAAAACAATAAACTGGACCGTTTCGGCAATGTTGGTGGCACGGTCCCCCACGCGTTCAAAATTCTTCGCGATAAAGATCAGATGGGTGCACAGTTTAATATCGTCGGGGTGGGTTTGCATATAGGACATGAGTTCTGTCAGCAGAGCGTTATAGGCTTCGTCCAAAACATCATCTTTGGATTCGACACTTTTGGCCAGTTCGATATCCTGATTTTGATAGGCCAGCAGGGCATCCCGCAAAATGGGCTCTGCCAGACGGGCCATGGCCAAGACGGCCTGTGTGGGGCCCAACTCTGCACCGGCATTGATCTTGCTGGCACGTTTGGCGATGTTGGCGGCATAATCCCCCATGCGTTCAAGGTCACGGGCGATTTTCATGGTGCCAATGACAAGGCGCAGGTCTGATGCCATAGGTTGGCGCAGGGCCAGCATTTTCAGGCCCTGTTGATTGATGGAATGCTCCAGCGCGTTGACCTCTTGATCGCGTTTGGATGTTTCGATGGCGATGTCATTGTTGCGGGCCTGCAGGGCTTCGGCAGACAGGCCCAGCTGCTCTTCAACAAGCTTGCCCATGGCCACGCAATCCCCCGTCATTTGAGAGAGGGCCTGATCATAGGATTTAACAGTATGGCTTTCGTACGCAGTCACAGCATCCCCCTTATCTGCAAAATTATTTTTTTTGCCCTTCAAGCGATCTTGGGGGCCTTTTGAACAACCTTATCACGAAAGCTTTAAAAAACCAAAACTTTCTCTGATTGTGCCCATGGTGTGTTCGGCCTTTTCAAGGCATCTGGCGGCATGGTGGGCCAGAAGAGCTTTTAGACCTTCGGGATCGGACAAGCGTTCGTGGATGCCCTGACGAATGGGGGCGATATGGGTGATTAAAACTTGGGTTAAGTCGTCTTTTAAAACGGAAAACGTCTGCCCCGCATAACTTTGCACGGTGTCGGATAAGGTGCGATTTTCCAGAACGGAGAGGATGGTCAGCAAATTTTTGGCCTCTGGCCGATTGTCCAAGCCTGCAACGTCACTGGGCAGGGCATCGCTGTCGGTTTTGGCGCGGCGGATTTTTTGGGCGATGGCGTCATCGTCGTCGGTGAGGTGAATGCGGCTGGCCTCGGACGGGTCAGATTTGCTCATTTTTTTTGTTCCGTCCCGCAGGCTCATGATGCGGGGGGCCACTTTGGACACCATGGGCTCAGGAATGACCAAAAGATCTTTGCCATACGCCCGATTCACGGCCGCTGCGATATCGCGGGCCAATTCCAGATGTTGTTTTTGGTCCTCCCCCACGGGGACATGGGTGGCGCCAAACAGGACAATATCGGCGGCCATCAACACGGGATAGGCATACAGACCCAAAACCGCCTGATCCTTGTGCTTTCCCGCTTTGTCCTTAAACTGCGTCATGCGGTTTAGCCAGCCCATGGGGGTGTGACAGGACAGCAGCCACGCCAGCTCGGCATGTTGGGGCACGGCACTTTGGGGGTAAATGGTGACACGCTGGGGATCCAGACCACAAGCCAAATACGTGGCTGCCGTCATCAGAACGGATTGGCGCAGGGCCTCTGGATCCTGAAACACGGTAATGGCATGCCAATCAACAATGCAAAAGGTGCATTCGGCAATGGCCTGCAGCTCTTTCCAAGCCACAATGGCCCCCAGATGATTCCCCAAATGCAAGGCCCCCGTGGGCTGAATTCCTGAAAAAACACGCATCATGATGGGGGATTACATGGAATCTTCGATAGGGCCATCATCAAACAGGGCGGGGGATTCCAGCGGCTGATCTTCGGTCTCTGAGAGGGAAGGCAACGGGCGGGGTTGATCGTCATCAAAAGAGGTGCGGGGCTGACGATCGCCCAAGGCCCGATCACAGGCGTTGATCACCCGCTGATAGTGATCCGCGTGTTGAAAATGGTTTTCGGCCCGCGTTTCATCGCCCGAAGACAGGGCATCCCGCGCCAAATCCAAATGACGGTTCAGGGCATTTTGGGCATTGTTGCGGGTTTTGCGATCAAATTGTTCCTGAGAGGCAAAAGACGGCCGTCTGGGGCCACCACTGTTGAAATTTCCATGATTCCCACCAGGACGGCGACGAAATCGTTTCATGGGGTTGTGTTTATTGCCAGGGGTGTTCATGCTTGGGGATTCATCTTCAAAAAATGGGGAGGGTTTAGAGAGACACTATAACACAGCGATCCCGATTTTCCAAATCTTTTTCTATGCCGTGGATTTTTAAGCCATTTTTTTGGGCGATGAGGCCCACGGCCCCAGATTGTGTTGCCCCAATTTCTAAAAAGGCTTTGCCTGTGGGAGCCAACAAAGATTTGAGTTGAGGCATCAAGACCCTATACGGCCCAAGGCCATCCGCCCCCCCATCCAGCGCCATCCAAGGGTCAAACACACGAACGGCAACCTCCAGCGTTTCGCACACCTTTGTGGGAATATAGGGGGGATTGCTGATGATGATATCAAAGGGGCCTTTTAGGCTTTCGCCCCAGTTTCCCTGAACCCACAGGGGAAAACGCCCAAGATTTTCCCCATTGTTTTTGGCCACCCCCAGCGCGGCAGACGAAAGGTCCACCCCCACACCGCAGGCATTCTGATATTCCCCCATCAGGGACAACAGCAGGCACCCACTGCCCGTGCCCAAATCCAAAAGATGATAGGGGGCGTTTTGATCGGGGTAATGGTTTAAAACGGCGGTTATTAAGGTTTCAGAATCGGGGCGGGGGTCCAAAACGTCC
>JBIIHL010000057.1:0-7576 GCA_044235825.1 Alphaproteobacteria bacterium
TTTGATTACATTTTCGCCAAGCCCCTGACCCATCCGCCGTTTTACAAACCGGCCCTGATCCCGCAGATCATAACGTACAACCAGCCCCATCCTGTGGGAAACACCACCTTTATCCCGTTTCGCCAGCATCATGGGCCCATCGACAGCATGGGCGTGCGCATTGGCAATGTGGCCTATTCCACGGACGTAAAGGCCTTTCCGCCGGAAAGCGAGCCGTTTTTGCACGGTCTGGACCTGTGGATTGTGGATTGCCTGCAGCGTCATCCCCACCCCACCCATGCCCATCTGGAAACCACATTATCATGGATTGCGTTTTTTAAACCGCGACGGGCCATCCTGACCCACCTGAGCGCAGACATGGACCACGACGCCCTCTCCGCCCTGTGCCCCGAAGGGGTTCAAGTCGGGTGGGATGGGTTGGTAGCAGAGGTTTAAACGGCCGACTGTGATCTTTGTCACATTTGATGAAAAAAATATACTTAAAATGTGCTTGATTTTCGGGAAAGAGCGGGGTAGAGTGGGAAGAGTGGTAAAGGAATTTTTTTAGGGGGGGGGAGATCGTAATGGCTGTTGATCCCAGAAATGTTTTCCATGCGCTGGAAAATATTGCTGTTGCTTTCGCCTATAAAGATACTTCTGCTCCTCCCTTGCTTTCTTTTGGTAGGCAACAAACAGAAGCAGAAAAGAAAGCTCCGCTTGTCTGTCTGGCCACCAAAAACCTTATGACCGCTTTTTATGGGGTTCAAGCGTACTCCTCAAGAACACTCGACGCTTATAATATTGTTGGTGACAATGAAGGCTCTTTAAATAGCGAGGATTTTCATTCTCCTTTCGTTGCGTTGCTTGAAAAAATGTTTGGTGCTCCTCAAGCCCAAAACAGCAGCTCAACAAGTGAAAATCCAGCGATTGTACAAATAAAGAGTCACCTTAGAAAGTACGATCGGGCTCGCCAAGAGTGGCTGAGAGACCCTACGGCTCTGCCTTTTTCTGAGTGGTTAGCAAGCCATCAATCCAAGTATCCAGATATTAGCCCTGATTTTGATCCAAATTCCATAGGGTCAAAAATGGAGATGTTCCGCAAAGCTGCGGAGGGCGTTCAAGAAGGTGAGGGTTTTTTAAACGGCGTTTCAACAGACGCTAAAAATGCAGCTGCTCTTTTTCGCACTTTAAATGGGACATTTGGATCGTCTACACTCAATTCTTCGGACCCAGAGGCCGATTTTGCCATCAAGGCTGCGGGGATATTTTTAACCCAAAGCACAGCACAAACCCAAAAAAAAACGTTAACACAACAGGAACGGCTGATGTATGCAGGCGGCTCCTCGGAAGGGTATAACCGTGTCGAGGAGTTTAAAACGGCCTATGCTCTCTATAACGAATCCCTTTTACGCCACCAGCGAGACGTTTTGGGACAACGGAAAGATATCGAAAATTTTATTGATTTTTTTCCCAATGCCATTAAACCCCAGCGACCTGCGATGGGCGATCCCCTTGGGGGAGTGAACTTGGAACTTAGACGTGCTGGCAAATATGCATCTATCGCTGCTTCCGCTCTCTCACCATTGCCAATCAAAAGAATAGCAAGTGCAGTTCAACGGGCAACCAATCGGGATGCCCGTGCATGTATTGATATGGAATGGAAATTAGCCCAATCCAGTTATGACAACTATCACCGCGTGATGTTGGCTGAAAAAAAATTAGAATCCGTTAGTAAACAAATGACAGCTGCCGAAATGGAAGTTGCCATGCGAGAGCTTTCCCAGCCAAAACCAGGGGCGCCTGAATATGCTTATCTCAAAGCCTCGGAAATCAACTACACTATTAATTTTAAAGCCACGAATTTAGACGATGAAATTAAAAGAGCGCTTGATTACATCAATCCTCATGAAAGAAGAATGCTTTTGCTTTCTGTGGATAAAATAATTCGCCAAGAGGGATTGACCAACACAGAGGGGCTGTCAAAAGATCAAATAACGGTTCTGCGTGCCAAGGTTCTTGATGGTCATTTGCGTCATTATATGCGCAAGGCTGTTGATGTCGCTGTTAAAACCAGTGGTGCCTCTAAAGGTACCCCTATACAGACCGAAGTTAATCCCCTTAGGTTAATCCAACATGCAAATTTGCCTCTTGATGTTGTGAAGTTGCTGACTGGATATGGGAAACTGGATAAACACAATCTTTGGCGCATGACTCCCCAAAGTATGTATTACGAAGGCTCTGTTGCCTTAGGGATGACCCATCAAACCATTGCCCGTCGTTATGTGGAGGCAAATTATGCTGAAAAAAATGACCGTTACCTTCATACCATGGCTACACGGGTTTTAAATTCAGATTGGGTGCCTTTTCGTATTATCCGAAGCGTTTTAAGTTTTTGCAGTAACATTCCCATTTTAGGATGGCCTTTGAAGTTGATTGTGACAGATAGAGAAACAGTTCGTATGAACGCTTCTCCTATTGCGGCCGCTTCTGCCATGTATATTTATGCTTCAGAGTCTATGGAACTTTCCCGTGGACGAGAAATGTTTAAATTTGCACCTCCTTGGGCGCAACGTTTGGCGAATTTTGTCGGTGCCATTCTTCCTGCTGGTCTAAGACTTCACGATTTCACGGGTCGTCAAGAGCGCAATGAATTGGCGGGGACGACGTATCTGATGAACACCGTTTTAACCGCTTTTAGGGAGCTGGCTATCCATACCAGCCCAGGGGCCAATTCTAGAAATCCTCAAACCAGTGCTTTATCCGCCGCGGATTTAACGCGATACCTTTATGACATTATGGCCATTGGTCCAGAATATGTTTCCCAACTTTTTGGAAAAAGTAAAGTTCCCGAGGCTGTATCCCGAAAATTTGCCGACAGTCTGAAAGCCTCAACGGGGGTTGAAGAGGGTTATGCTCCTGAAAACTTCGAAACAGTTCATGATATTTTTACAACGCTTAATGCATGGTGTCGGCCGTTTTTTTATGAACACTCAAGAACGCTTTATGACTACATGGGCAGTTTGGATCCCATGAATAAACAAATCAACCTTTGGAAGCTTTTGGGATCCGACATCCAAAGCCATTCCGATGTTCATAAGATTCAATCCCCTGATATCAAAAATATTAATCCTAAATTTCAAGAAAAAGCACTTCAGGACATTCAATATGCCAAAGATCAGGGATTTGTCGTTTATGGTATTGCTGAGAATGGATTCGTTGTTATCAACGGTAAGGGGGAAAAAGAGGTCCGTTTTTTTGACAAAGAAACCCAACACCATGCAGATTTTATTACGGCAGAAGCTATCGCAGGAAGATGGGATAGCCTTTCTTCTTATATGGCCACTTTGCAAGGAAATGCCAGCTGTTTTACGCGGATTATGTCTTCCGGAACGCAATTGGCCAAAGGCGTCAAAGAATATGGAAGGGGGGCTTTAGCGGTCCCATCCGATATTACCCAGACTTCTTTTGATCGCCAAGGTGTGCTTCAGAATTGTCTAAAAATTCTTGGCTCGATCCTTAATCCTGTTTTGGGTTGGTCTGTTGGCGCAAATAACAATTTTGTAGGTGCCCAATCCCATGCCAATGAGGGCAGGCTCGCTGTTAACCCTTCGCAAAAAAGTATTAGTTTAAGTGATACTGGGGAAGTCCTTGGAAATGATGGTATTTTAAGGCATGGTAAACACAATAAAAAACATCAAACCCCTATCGGGCGAAAACTCGTTGACGATGCTATGTCTAGAACCGGCAGAATAGATCCTCGGGCGGCGGGTCTTTTTCATAGACTGATAGAAAACGGACAGGAGATGGCTGGATAACCAAAATTAAAAAAGGATGTAATGTTTATGGGTGTTTATAAAGAGGACTATGGGGGTGTCAACGATGATCGTGATGACGACGAGTCTCCTAGTACATTTGATCCAGAAGCCCACCGAGCGGCTGAACTTGAAGCCCGTAAGTACAGGGAAAAATTCGCCCGAGCATCCGTTGTTGGAAATACAGTAGCTGCGGTTGGGTGTGGGATTTTGGCTATACTGGTTCCAATCATAATTCATAGCAAAGGCCCTGCCAGTCAGATAATCCAAGATAATCAATTTGAATCTTGGGGATCAAAATTTGCCAGTGGAGTGGGGGGGGCGGCTGCAGCTGCGGGGATAGGCGGCGTTCTTTTTTTTTGCTGTCAGGGTCGTGGGCATTCGAATGATGCTCGGGACAATGGCTAACCCCCCTTCCCCCACCCCCCCCAACATGCTATACTGCCCCCAATCAGGTAGGAGGGTCCCCCATGATGATCATTACCATTGATGGCCCTGCGGGGTCGGGGAAGGGGACGTTGGCGCGGCGCTTGGCCGAGGATCTGGGGTTTTATCATTTGGATACGGGCTTGCTCTATCGCTCGGTGGCGTATACGGCCCTGCAGCAGGGGGTGGATCTGACGGATGAAGACGCGCTGGTGGCCTTGGCGGCGGATATGCCCTTGACCCAGCTGAACAAAACGTTGCTGGCCGGCGAAGGGATCGGGCGGGCCGCATCGGATGTGGCGAAAATGCCGCGGGTGCGGGTGGCTTTGCTGGATGTGCAGCGACGCACGGCGCATCGTCCCCCGGGGGGCAAGCCCGGATGTGTTCTGGATGGCCGCGACACCGGCACCATCATTTGTCCCGACGCGCCGGTAAAATTTTTCTTAACCGCCGATTTACAGGAACGCGCCCGCCGCCGCTGTGATGAATTAACCGCCGCCGGAAACGCCGCGGATTTTGAAACCATCCTAAGCATGCTGCGCCAGCGCGATGAGCAGGACGCGGGACGCGCGGTGGCCCCTTTGCGCTGCGCCGCGGATGCCCACACGCTGGACACCACCCACCTGACGGTGGATGAGATTCTGTTTTTCGCCAAAACCATCGCGCGTGATAGGATGAACCCCCAGCGTTTGGATGTGTGCGAGGGCGCGGCGTAGGCTATGGCGGATGTGGTGATCATTGGTGCGGGTCCCGTGGGCCTGTTTGGGGTTTTTGCCTGCGGCATGGTGGGGTTGTCGTGTGATGTTGTGGATGTTTTGCCCGATGTGGGCGGCCAGTGCCGCGCCCTGTACCCCGAAAAGCCCATTTACGACATTCCCGCGTATCCCCAGATTTCTGGCGGCGCATTGATTGATCAGCTGATGGCGCAGGCCGCCCCGTTTCGGCCCACCTTTCATCTGAACCAACAGGTGACGGCCCTGCACAAAACCGATGGGGGCTTTGCCGTCACAACCTCAACCGGCGCCACCCTGACCCCGCGGGCGGTGATCGTTGCGGCGGGATGCGGGGCCTTTGGTCCCAACCGCCCCCCGCTGGCGGGTCTGGAGGCCTTTGAAACAACAGGCCATATTCATTATCACGTGACGGACACAGCGGCCTTTGCGGATCAAACGCTGGTGATTGCGGGCGGGGGGGACAGTGCGCTGGACTGGACCCTGACCTTGGCCCAGAGCGCCAAACACATCCACCTGATTCACCGCCGCCCCCGCTTTCGCGCGGCCCCCGAATCCGTGAAACGCCTGCAAACGCTGGTGGATCAGGGGCGCGTCACCCTGCACACACCGTATCAGCTGGCGGCCCTAAACGGGGACAACGGACATCTGAGCACCGTCACCATCGCCCATCTGGATGGGAACGTTAAGGATCTGCCAGCGGATCACCTGCTGCTGTTTTTTGGCCTGTCCATGGATTTGGGCCCCATTGCCACCTGGGGGCTGGATTTGATCAAGCACACCCTGCGCATTGATCCCGCCACCGGAGAAACCAGCACCCGCGGGATCTTCGCCGCCGGTGACATTGTGCATTATGCGGGGAAATTAAAACTGATCCTGACCGGTTTTTCCGAAATGTCACGGGCCGCCCACAGCGTTTATGATTTTCTGAACCCCGATCAACCGCTGCATTTCGAATACTCCACATCACGCGGGGTACCGGGGGCAAGTCACGGTTGACAGGTGATAGATAACACAAAGGATGATTCTTATGACCACATTGTTTGACCCCCTGAACCTTGGGGATCTGGTTTTGCCCAATCGTGTGATTATGGCCCCCTTAACGCGGATGCGTAGCCAGCAGCCCGGGAACATTCCCACGGCCCTGAATGCGGAATACTATGCCCAGCGGGCTTCGGCAGGATTGATGATTTCTGAGGCCACGCAGGTTTGCCCCGCCGGCCAAGGCTATCCCGCCACCCCCGGAATTCACAGCCCAGAGCAGGTTCAGGGCTGGCAAGCCGTCACGCAGGCCGTCCATGCCAAGGGCGGGCATATCTTTGCGCAGCTTTGGCACGTGGGGCGGATTTCCCATACGTCGTTTCAACCGGATGGCGGCGCCCCCGTGGCCCCCTCGGCCATCACGCCCAGCGGCATGACGTTCACCTATGTGGGCACGCAGGTGCCCTTTGAAACGCCGCGGGCCCTAACGCCCTTAGAGATTGCGGGCGTGATTCAGGATTACCACCGCGCCGCCCAAAACGCCAAACAGGCGGGCTTTGACGGCGTAGAGGTCCACGGGGCCAATGGCTATTTGCTGGATCAATTTCTGCAAGACGGCAGCAACCACCGCACGGATGAATACGGCGGCAGCATCCCAAATCGTGCCCGCCTGCTGCTGCAGGTTGTGGATGGTGCGGTTGCGGTGTTTGGCAAAACCCGCGTGGGCGTGCGCCTGTCCCCCTACGGCACTTTTAATGATATGCAGGACAGCGACCCCATCGCCCTGTTTACCTATGTCATTCAGGAACTGAACAAACGGGATGTGGCCTATGTGCATCTGATTGAGCCCCGTTCGTCATCCGCCGGTGGGTCCGATCAGGTGGCCGAGGATGCGCCCCGCACGGCCCCCCTGTTTCGCCCCCTGTTTAAAAATGTTCTGATATCCGCCGGCGGCCACACCCGCGATTCCGCCATGAAGGACGTGGCTGACGGCGTTGCCGATGCCGTGGCCTTTGGCCGTTGGTTTATTGCCAACCCCGATTTGCCGGAACGCTTGCGGCAAAATGCCCCCCTCAACCCCTATGACCGCGCCACCTTTTACGGCGGCGACGCCAAGGGGTATACGGATTATCCGTTTTTGTCGTAGGGGTTCCTTGTGGACAAAGATTATCTGGAGGGGGCGTTCTGGGGAGCGCAAAAAGCCCCGTTCGTGTTTATAGAGCCTAACGCTTCTGCCAAGGTTCTATGGCTTGGGAATGCATTGTTTCCACTTGATTTTCCGATACGCATACACTGAACGGGTATGTTCAGATTGTTAAAAGCGGCCTGAGCGCCCCTAAGATTTTCTGAGCTATCATCGATGACAATACTATAGTATTTTTAAAATTTAATCGTACTGAAAAAGGGCGTTAACGGCATCGTAATGGTTGATGTTGTGGCGTCGTATAATTTTGCGATATTTTCGTTTGAGGTTACCCCAGACTTTTTCGATGGGGTTGAGGTCCGGGGAGTATTTGGGCTGGTAGAGCAGTCTGCAACCCACGGATTCAATGAGGTTTTTTGTCTTTTGTGATTTGTGAAAGGGGGCATTGTCCATGACCACGGTTTGACCCGGCCGCAGCTCGGGCAACAAGCACGTCTCGACCC
>JBIIHL010000058.1:0-7497 GCA_044235825.1 Alphaproteobacteria bacterium
TAGGTCTCCTCAACATCAAAAAATGTCCCCATGATCATGGCAAGCCCCCAAAATACCCTGAAACTCACCCAAACTAACCCATACACAACACAAAATCAAAACTTAGATAGGGTTTTTAGAGGTGCCCACATTATACTTTTTTTTAAACGCCACAATGGAACGGCCCCTGAACGCTTTTTCGCCTTTTTAACCAATGCCTCTATGATTGATCCAATCCCAAATCCACAGCGTCTGGGTTCATGGTGATGGCACTGGTGGAGATGTAATCAACGCCGGTTTGGGCGTAAGCCCCTAATGTTTCCAAGGTGATGCCGCCCGAGGCCTCTGTGGTGGCTCTTTGATCGACAAAGGACACAGCCAAGCGCAGGGCTTCGGGGGACATATTGTCCAGCAACAGATGATCCACCCCAGCGGCCAACGCGGTTTTGATATCATTCATGGTATCGCATTCATAAATCAAAGGCAGGTGGGGGTGATTCTGACGCAGCTTGGCCACGGTTGCCGGAACATCCTGCAAAAAGCCGCGGTGATTATCCTTAATCATAATTCCATCATACAGACCCCTACGGTGATTCACAGCCCCCCCCATTTGGGCCGCATATTTGGATACGGCCCGCAAAGCCGGCCATGTTTTTCGGGTATCTAAGAGCTGGGTGGAAAACCCCTCAAGGGCCTGAACATATCGCCGCGTTGTGGTGGCAATGCCGCAACTGACGTACAAAAGATTCAGCGCAATACGCTCGTAGGTCAGAATATGACGGGCCGATCCTGTCAGGGTGGCCAGCGATGTTCCCGCATCCACCCTGCTCCCCTCTGCCACATCCACGCGCACAGTGATGTTGGCCCCCACGCGGGAAAAAAAAACCTCCAGCCAAGGCAAACCCGCCACCACCAAGGGGCTGCGGGCCATCAGATGGGCCGTCATCACTGCATTTTCAGGGACACACCCCAACGTTGTGATATCGCCAGAGCCAACATCCTCGGCCACCGCCGCATCCATCAAACGCCAAAGATCCGGCAGGATAGAGGAAATCGTCATCATGCACGCCTGATTAAGCCTTATCAAAAAACCAGTCTCTTTGGATAAAGGGGCCAAACCCTTCTGTCAAAGGAATCCTCAATCCCCCGCGAAAAGGGCTCTTCCCAGACGGATCATGGTGGATCCGGCGGTTAGGGCGGCGGGGTAATCTTCGCTCATCCCCATGGACAGTTCAGGCAGGTTATGGGCCTTGGCCAAGGCCGCTAACGTGTGAAAAAACGGCAGGGGGTCTTGGTCCACAGGGGGTAGGGTCATCAGCCCCATAATTATTAACCCATGGTCTTGACAGACTTTAAGAAAATCGGGTAGAGTTTCTCTTAGGATCCCCCCTTTTTGACTTTCCCCCCCAAGGTTCACCTGCACCAACAGGCGGGGCAGTTTTGCATTGTGGTGATCCCTGAGATCAGCCAGCTGTTCCACCAGTTTCACGCGGTCCAGCGTATGAATCACATCGCAGTGTTCAACAATGCTGGGGAGTTTTTTACTCTGAATCTGACCAATAAAATGGACGGTGACATCAGGATAGAGGGCTTTGGAATTCTGCCAGTGCTGCAGCATATCCTGCTGCCGGTTTTCGCCAAAATGGCGGATGCCGGCGTCATAGGCGGCCTTGATGGCCTGAGGGGGCTGGTGTTTGCAGGCGGCAATCAGAATCGGTATGGGGCGGGGGGGGTGGCCAAGGGCCTTCATATCCTGCATAATGCCCTGATACTTTGCCGCCAAAGAAGAATGTTCAACCATGAAGCGCCCCCTGCCCTGTGTGTTTTGGTTATGGGACGATGATCGTCCGCAAGATATCGAGGCCGTGCTGCCCGCCCTGCCCCGCCGAAGTGGTTTGATTTTACGCAGCCGCGGGTGTTTAAAACCCCTGAAAGACAGGGTGGAAAAAACCCGCCCGTGGCGGAGACACCATAGCGTTTTTGTCACAGGAACGCCAGATTATCATGCCCACGGAATTCATGTGCGGGAGAAAGAGCGCCCTGCCCTGCCCCTGCGCCGTTTGCGCCAGCGGTTTTTGATCACCGTGTCCTGCCACAGCCTCAGCAGCTTGCTACGCCAAAACAAACGCCCCGTTCATGGCATTGTGGTCAGTCCTGTGTTTGCCACGGCCAGCCACCCAGGGGCGCGGCCTCTGGGGATTTACACGCTGCGCAAAATGATGCGGGTGGCCCAAAAACCCCTGATCGTCATGGGCGGCATCACCCCATCAACACGCCGCCTGCTGGGCCATCCCCCCCGCTGGGCGGGGGTTTCGGGGCATGGGCAAGGAACATCACAAAACCGTAAAGACCCCTAAAAAAACCTTAAATCCCTCACAACCCCTAGGCCTCAAAAAAAGGGATTGGTTTTCCCCCTACCCCCCCAACGAAAAATCCCGTCCATCATACCGCATGACGCGGCGGCCGGCTGTGGGCAGTTTCAGGGTGTTTTTCCGCTTGGCCTCCTCAAAGGCCCCGGGCACCACGTGCAGGAAAAAACGAAGAAAGCCGTTGCTGCTGACGATGATTACGTGACGGGGGGGCTGGGGCAGGGCCTGACAATCTTGGCCCAAATCCTGTAAAAAATCCCGAATGCGCCGCATGATGGTGGATTCGGTATCCCCCCAAGCCCCCTGATCAGCCTTGGGAAACAGGGCGTCCTTTTGCCAGGCATCCAAAACATGCTGGCCGAAACGATCCGCGATCTCTTCGCTGCTCAGGCCGCCCCATTGGCCATAATCCAGCTCGTCCAGATGACTGTGGGCGATGACGGGGCACGCAGGGGCCAGATGGTTTTGCAGGATAAAGGCAAAATCCCGAGTGCGCTGCAAACTGCTGCAATAAATCAGATCAGGGGTCACGTCTTCGTTTTTCAGGGTCTGGGCCAGATCCTCGGCCTGGGTCCTTCCCGATGGGGCCAGGGGCAAATCCTGTCCGCGCCCTACCCACACCACGGGCTCCCCTGGGGAAAAGGTATTGCCATGACGGCAAAGATGAAGCGTAAGCGGGGGAAGCATAAACAGGGGAATGCGTAAAAAAAGAAAAAACAAAAAAGTGATGGCGTCCCCAAGGGGATTCGAACCCCTGCTGCCGCCGTGAAAGGGCGGTGTCCTGGGCCTCTAGACGATGGGGACTAGGGGCAAAGTGAGAACCTTATACGAAATACGTGTGGGAAGATCAAGATGATTTTCTAGGTGTGTTTTACCCTGTTCTATGCTATAAAATTTTAGGGTGGGCTTTGTGAAAAATGATCAAAATGATTAAGCCCAATGTAGCGATTTCTTAGTGGTGGAGAGCGATACACGAAAAACAATTGCTTGGAAAGCACGCGGAAGTTGGGGCAAAAAAACACAAGAAATTTTCACTATTTGTTGGGAGTTAATGTGGTATGAACAGACAGGAATTTGAGTCCCTCAGAGATTTACCCAACAAAACGATTGAAGGTGATATTGTTTTCACTCAACCACGTGATACCCCAATTGTTTTTGTCGCTGCTAAAATACCGATTATAAGTACGGGGTGTATCAAGTCTTATCTTGATATTCGTTATAATGCTGAAATCGACCGCTGTTGTTTTAATGTAACGATAGAAGGTACAGGGCAGGTTTGCCGATTGGAACACAACGCAAACAATCATGGAAAAGCAGGTCGTGACCATAAACATAGCTTGCAAACTGAGGAGTGCCCTATGCGCAATCTGCCGCATGCAGATGATTTTGCGGGGTTACAGGACAAAACGCCAAAAGAGATTTTCAAGATTTTTTGTAAAGCCGCCAGCATCAACCACCAGGGATCTTTTCACGAGCCTTGGATAGTGTCAGGAAGGAAAAAATTATGATCCTTACACCAGACGATATTAAACGACGGGTTGACGCCAGTTCACTCATCATGGCCATTGATACCATTAAGAACGGGCATATCCGCATTCAAACCACATTTCAATATCCTGAAACCTCTTATATCGACGTTTACATTAAGCAAAACCTGCAACCTCCCTTGCCATCGCTGGATGCTCAAAAAATTACTCTGACCGATTTTGGGAGCAGCTTGATGTTTTTGCTAGATTATCAGATTAATCCTTTTCGCTCCCCCTCTAATCGCAAAAGAATGGAGCACATTAAAGAAAGTTATGGTGTTGTTTTTCGTGAAGGAGCCATTGAGTGTGACGTTTCCTTGGATTCCCTTATTGAGGGCATTATTCGTTTGGCACAGGCCTGCTTGATATTTACAGGCTTAATGTTTACAAAAAGACTTAGCCTAAGCACGGATTTCAGTCAGAACGTTGAGGATATCATTGCAGATTGTGAAATTGAATATGAAACGGATGGGAAAATTTTGACCAGAACAGGCAATGTAATCGTTGTGGATTTTTTGACTAAAGGAAACCGTACCCAATCAGGGATTATGGCACTTTCCAGCAGTAATGAACATTATGCCCATCAACGCGCTAATGAAATATTCGCCCGTTGGGATGACATTTTAACGTTATCTAATTGGGATGGTCAAAAAATTACGATTGTGGATGAAAAAAGCAATATCCGCGAGGACGACCTGAACCGGATTGAGCGGAAAAGTCAACTTGTGTTTGCCTCAGATACCAAAACATTCTCCGATTTATTAAAAGCGGGTTAACATGCCAACACCCAAACAACACCCTACGCTCTCACTCACCCCCCATGCCCCAACCCCCCCGCCCAGCGAGCGGGGCGGCCCAGAACGCGGCGGGACGGGCCGGTTTTCTTTTTGTTTCAAGGGGCGGGGCGGAAAAAATACCGCAAGGTGAGGCCTCGATAGAGGCTGAGCCGAGGATGATTTTTTCCGCAACGGCGAAGCGGACCCCTTGAAACAAAAAGAAAAATGTGGGGGCGGGAGCCGCGTTCGTCCACCAAAGAAAAGGCCCACCCAACCGGCTTTTTGAGCGTGTAGGGTGTTTTCAATATCCCAAAAAACCTACATTTTTTGGACCATCACAGCCCACCATTGAAGATCACTGGGATCACAGGCAGAAGCAATTTTGGCAAACGTAACGCTGTGACCCTGATCGTCACGATAAGATCCGCGGGTTTCACTGTGACTGACCAAAGGATATTCTGTTGAAAAAGAATGGATTTTCTGGTTTGCGTAAAGAATCGTGTGACGGGCATTTAAAATCATAACCGTGGTGATGGCCCGCTCTTCGGGGGCCAGCAAAGCCATAATCCGGTCGGTAAACAGTTTTGCCTTGTGCCGCAGGTCCATAAACGCCACCAGCATCCCAATCGGCTCTAAATTTTGCGAAAGGGTGCAGGTAAACACTGTCATGCGTGTGTTTTGGTGCCAAAGGCTGGCCTCTGGGTTATGCACGCGGGCTTTGTGATTCAGGGCATCCAAAAACCATGCTTCTTCTTGGGCGGATCGTCCCTCCATACCCCCATCCCCAGAGCGGGAGGATGCAATCACATGGCCCTCTCGATTCAGCAAAACCAAATGGGCAAAAACGGGGGCAAACATTTGCATGCCGCTTAAAGCTTGGCTGGCAGCCCCTAAAGTGTCTTGAGTGGGGTTTGTTAAGGCATGATGCAAAACGGCCTCTTGGGACCACCAAGACACCTGATCCAAGCGTTCGGATAAAAACGCCCCTGCATTATCAATCAAAACTTGGGCCAGATCTGTTAAACGGCTACCTTCGATGTCTTTGACCAACAGCTCGGTGATGCTCAGGCCTTCGTGCAGCTGCTTGAGCATAACTTCCCGAAATTCGCGGGAATTCTGGGATGCTTGATTGGCCAGATTCTTAACCTCGGCCGCGACAACAGAAAACCCCTTCCCCGCATCGCCGGCGCGGGCCGCTTCGATGGTGGCATTCAGTGCCAAAAGGTTGGTTTTTCCCGCAATTTCCTCGTTAGTTTTGGCAAAACGATGAACGTTTTCCTCCACTTGCGTCATAATGGAATGCATACGGTGGGTCATGGCACACTTCCTGAATTTTTGGCCTTTATCCCTAATCCATCGCATATCGGGGTAAAAAGTTCGTTACCGCGGCCCCTGTTACAGGTAAAAAACATCCCCGCAGGCCTGTTGCCAAGCGTGATAAAAATCCTTCAGATGGTCTTTGTCGCTGGATTCAATCAACGAAAGAACCTCGGCAATGGCATGATTGTACGCGCTGGTTTTTAACACACCACGATGCTGCATCACCCGCAGATACACCAGATAGGTGTTTAACACATCCGTTTCACAGTACGCGCGGATCTCCGGCAGGCGTCCTTCGTCATAATAGGGCTGCACATCGCTGCCATCCAGACCAAATTTTCCTGGAAAATTCAGGGCGGTGCAGACCTCGTTCAAACGCACGCGGGCCGATGCCCCAAAATCCGACACCATATCCAAAACATCGGCATGCCACTGGGTGGCATAGCGGGATTGGTAATTTTCCCATTTGTTATCCGTGTGATACAGCCAAGGGGCCGCAATGCCATAGCGCATGGCGCGGTATTTCAAAACCGGCACATCAAAGGTCCGCCCATTAAACGTCACCAGCCGCGGCGGGGGTTTGCTGAGGTGGGAAAAAAAACCGTGCACCAAGTCTTTTTCCGTCGCATCCTCTTTCCCGCCCGATCGCAGGGTGGTTAAGGTATAGCTTTCGTTGGGCCCATCATATGTGATCTCGGCCTCTAAAAAACCAATGGCCACCACGCGGTGAAAGGGTTGGCGGGAAAAGGGGTTTTTACCATCTGTCACGGCAAGATGATAATCGATAATCGCCTGTCTTTTTTCCGCCAGCGACGCCCCCGCATCACACCCCGTTAACGCCGCCGCCAACGTATCATCCACCACCGTTTCAATATCAAAAACAAACAGACGCTGAGGTTTCATGAATCCTATCTTAGGCGATTTTTTGGGGGGATTCTAGGGGGGATTGGCGGAAGAAAAAGGATCCCTTAGTAAACAATGATCTCAAGAAGCAGACCTTCTTGTCGGCTTTTACACGGAGGTGGGGTTTCTGTTCAGGACGTACAAATTAATCAGGTTCGGGAACACTCTGAAAACACCCACAAAATACCACCTTCTTCCTTTGTATTCAAACATCCAATATTCACCGTACTATTGTTACAATTTTTGATGATTCTGATGGGGCTGGGGGCCTCCTCAGATTGAGATGAATTCAATCCTTCATTTGCGATAGTCACAAATCTCACAAGTTCTTCGAAAGACACGGCTAATAGAAGTATCTCGTGAGTGGTTTTTAAATAGTTTAAATTCACCGAAACCCTAAAACGGTGCTCGAGATCCTGACTTTCAGGAGAGCTTACTTCTCCATCTCTATGTTGTTGTGGTCTTATGTCAAAATCTAAGATTTTGGCGTCTATAACATTCTCAGGGGCAGAAGTCATTTTTATTTCTCTGTTCAGGGTCATTCAATAAACCTTTGTTAGGATTTGGATGGCTTTGTAGGTTTTTCGTTGGAAGAATTGGATGCCTTCGGTGAATTTTCCGATG
>JBIIHL010000022.1:0-22220 GCA_044235825.1 Alphaproteobacteria bacterium
TAGGATGCGTGGAAATCATGGTAAATCCTATCATAGAAACTGGCGCGGACAATTATGACAAAATTCACATTTCTATTTTTTATTTGCCACCACTCCCACCATCAAAACCACGCGATTCATCCAACAGTCCCCTTGCTACCGAGGCGCCCCCTTAAAGGCGCATCAAATTTATCATAAGTTATGAGTTTTAGCGCGATTAGGGGGGGTGTCAATCCACAACCACGTCAATAAACACCTCTCGGCCCTGTAACAGCCCCAAAGGGGAAAGACCACGTTTGAACGATCACAGGAAACTCTGGTGCCGGTTAAGAGACTCGAACTCCCGACCCCCTGATTACAAATCAGGTGCTCTACCAACTGAGCTAAACCGGCGTGCCCTAGGGCTGTGGGATAGAATGCCCCCGTTGTACCACAACAGGACATTTTGGGAACAGTTTTTTTCATTTTTCATCGGCGATGGGCATGAAACCATCGTTTTTTTTCACCATCAATAAAAAGGATTATGATTATGGCCAGTCTTGTTTTTACCACTGCGGCCAGTGCGGCGGGATCGTCTTTGGGGCTGGGGAGTTTTTTCACCCAAGCTCTGGTCACCGCCGGCAGTCTGGCGGGCGGCATTTTGGAAAATGCCATCATGGGCGTGGGGGATCGGGATCAACGGGTGCAACGGTCATCGTTGCAGCCCCCTGCCCTGACCCAATCCAGTTACGGCGCCACCATTCCCATGGTGTATGGCATGGCCCGTCTGGCGGGGACGTTGATCTGGCTCAGCCAGATTCGCACCGTGGAAAACCGGCAAACGCAGCGCGTGCGGGATGGAAAATTTTCCACACGCACGGTGACAACATCGCTGGAAAAAACACAATTTGCGGATTTTGCCTACGCCCTGTGCACCGTTCCCTTTGAAGACAAAAGCGGACCCACGGTTCAGGACACCGATGATGAAGGCGAGATTGTCCAAAAAGCCCGCCCTGCCTTTGCCGGTATCCGCAGAATCTGGGCGGATAGTGTTTTGCTGTATGATGTCAGGTCCAGCAGCGGCAAAGCCATTCCCTATGACACCTTCACCCTGAAAATTTACGATGGCGCCCCGTCCCAGGATGTGGATGAAACCATCGAGGCCGCCGTGGGGGTGGGGCAGGTTCCGGCCTTTCGCGGGTTGGGCTATGTGGTGTTTACGGATTTTCGGATCACGGATTTTGGGGGGCGTATTCCCAATTTGAATGTGGAGGTCATATCCACCCTGCCCCGCATTCCCGTGGATAACGCACCGGCGGGCATGGCGGAGGGCAACAGCGAGATTTACATCACCAACATGCTGGATCGCACAGTGTCCGTTCTGGATAAACGCACGTTAAAGCGCATCCGCACCTTGGGGGCCAAAGATCCCGCCACGGGGCTGGGCACGCTGGGGCCGTTTGGACATCATCTGGCGCTGGATCAGGCGGGCCGCCTGTGGCGTCCGGCCAGCACGGATGCCGGTATTGACATCATCACCCCCGCCACCGGTGCGGTGACACGGATCAGCACGGGGGCGTATCCTTCGGATGTTGCCTTTGATGCCACCCGTAACCGGATGTGGGTGACATCGGCGGCCACCAACAGCGTTTTTGTGTTTGACAGCGTTAGTTTGGCCTTGGTGCAAACCGTCTCGCTGCCCGAGGCCCCCCACAGCGTCATCATCACAAAGACGGGGGAGGCGTGGATCACGACCTTTGACCGTGTGGTGCGTTTCAACGGGGGGAGTTACGGCGAAATCGCCCGCTATGATGTGGGATTGTTGCCCTGGGATCTGGCGGAAAACAGCATCACAGGCGACATCTGGGTTGCCGCCAACAGCAGAGATGTTCTGGCGGTCATTACCCCCAGCAATGGGGCCATTGCGCTGCGCAACGCGGGAACCTTTCCCACATCAGTGCGGTGTCATCCGGATGACCCCTACGGCAGCATCACCATCACCACCCTTTATGGCAACCAACTGAAAACCTTTGCCAAAGACCGCAGCGGGCTGATGGCGCTGGGCACCGTGGCCTTTCCCAACGATTGCCTGCCGCTGTCCGATGGGCGGATTCTGGTGAATCAATCCAAATATGATTTTGTGCTGCTGGCAGAGGGGCGGTAGGGGGGGGCACCTACCCTGCCTTAAGCCAAAACCATCCCCATAGGGGTAATGTCGTTGTGGATTTTTTGCCTGAGCCCTGTTTGTTCCGTTAAAGCTGTTTCGTACTGCATTTGAAGATTCAGCCAGAATTGGGGTGTTTGGTTAAAAAAACGCCCCAAACGCAGAGCCATATCCACGGAAATGGTACATTCCCCCCGCAAAATACGGGTGATGCGATTGCGGGGCACGTGCAAAGCCACGGACAATTTGGCGGGGCTGAGGCTAGCTTCCTCAATAAATTCAGCCAAATGACGGCCAAGGTGAATGGGGGACATTGGGGGTTTCCTTTCAATGATAACGATAACCTTTGGGGGGCAATCTCTCCCTACCCAAAAAGATCACTATGGGTGCCCGTGCGCTCCAGAATCAGGTCATCATCATCGATTTGATAAATCAACACCCAATCGGGCTGAATGTGGCAATCTCGGTGGCCAATCCAATTTCCGGTTAGGGCATGATCACGATAACGTATGGGGAGGGGCTGCCTTTCGGACAACAGCGTCACCACATGCCTAAGCTTGGATAAATCCAGACCCCGTTTTTTGATACGCTTGATATCCCTCAAAAATCGAGGGGATTCATGAACGGATCTGACCTTCATCCTCAGAGGTCTTCCCAGCTTTTGAAAAGACTTTCTAAACTGGTATGATGGGTAAGGTTTCTTCTAAGATCCCCATCCTTCATAGCCTCTTGGGTCTCAGCATTGGGCACGAGCGCATACTTATGCTCTTCGCAGTCTTGCTCATGATGGATGTAATGGTCCATGGCGATGGCCATCACGTCCTCTGGCGGCAGGTTCAGGCCGCAGGATAGCCGCTGAATCTGGCCCCACACGTGATCGGAAACGGTGATTTGGTGTGTCATGATGAATCCTCTCTCTGCCTTTGATTATACTATCGTTTTGCTGAGGATGTGTAAAGACCAACGCCCATGACCACAGGGGGGGGCTCTGTAAAACCGTTGCCCTGAAAATATTTTTGACAACGCTATGCAAAATGGGCTACCAAAGAAAACCCTGCGGAGGGGTGGCCGAGTGGTTAATGGCAGCTGACTGTAAATCAGCCCGCGTGAGCGTACGGGAGTTCGAATCTCTCCCCCTCCACCATCATAGTCTTTTGTCTTTGTTTCTATCTTGGGGTGGATGTATTCCGTCTCCCGCTTGCGGGGGATGCCGCCACCCTGTAACCCTAGCGCAATTTTTTTCTTTTTTTTCCCGAAAATGTGACATGGGTTACAGTACAGTACAGTACAGTACAGTACAGTACAGTACAGTGGTCCTATCTTTATATAGCTAAGATAGGGGATTTTTTATGGCGAACGGAGAAACTCAAGAGGATAAAAAAGGTCCTTACGATAACGTTACTGAATACGAAAGGTATGTAAACCATGCAATACCTTTGTTAGAAGAAGCTTTTGAGCAGTGGGGTGATTTGCAAAAACGATTTATGGATAAAGCTCCTTTTGGGTCTGCAGAAGCCAAACAAATTTCGACTTTCATTACAACACTTCAAGGGGCTGCAAGAAAAAATGTTCCTCCAACGCAAGCACTGAAAAACATGAGGGACATCGAAACTTACGTAGAACCTCCGTTTGGAATTTCTGTTCGTCGAATGATTGAAAGACTTATAGCGGAACATTCATCAAGATCAGCAGCGGGGGTGGCGCAAAAATTTGAAGAATTTCAAGAAGAGTTCGATTTTCGAAAAAGGGATGCGCAGGAAAAAAATCAAAAATTGCAAAAAGATTTTAATCTAGGACGATTATTTGAAAGTTTAGGAATTGAAAACAATTAGTCCATCCCAACCTACCCCATCCCCCCCCCGACCATAACCCCTTTCAAAAAAGACTGTCCCTCCCTCTCTTAGGGGCTGGTGAAAGAGAATAAAATCATCTCCCTCTCCCCGTTGGGGAGAGGGTTGGGGAGAGGGGATGAAACCTCTATCTTCTTGTTATCGAACAAAGATTTTTTGACGAGGCCCCCTCCCTAACCCTCCCCCGCAAGCGGGAGAGGGGATACAAACGTCTCCCATTTCCCACTCCCTACTCCCCACTCCCCACTCCCTACTCCCCACTCCCTACTCCCCACTCCCCACTCCCTACGCACCACGCCCCACCCCCTCCTCCCCCAAAATCCAATCCCACACCTGATGCGCCAGGGTTTCTTTGGGTTGGCGGGGAAAGGGGACGGTTTGGGTGTTTGTGATGGCGGTGAGGGCGTTGTCGGGGCTGTCAAAGGCGGGGGCCTGCGGCGTGTGGGTGTTGGCCAGCAGGATGTCACACCGTTTGGCGATGCGCTTGGCTTTGGCTTGGGCCAAGGTATCCTCGGTTTGGGCGGCAAAACCCACGACGCAGCGGGGACGTTGCTCTGGGGACAAGGCCCCCAAATGGGCCAGCACATCCACCGTGGGGACCAAGCTTAGGGTTAACGTGTCCGTTTTGGGGTGTTTCTGGGGCGCGACCTGTGGGCACCGATAATCCGCCACCGCCGCCACCGCAAAGGCATAATCAAAGGGCTGGGGCTGGGCCTGAATGACCTGCAGCGCAGCATCCCACATGGCCTGCGCCGTGGGGGTTTTTATGGTACGGATGCGGGGAGAAACGGGACGGGGGGCGGTGGTTGCGGCCTCTAGCACCACAACATCGGCCCCGCGGGCGGCGGCGGCGGCGGCCAGCGCGTACCCCATCTGGCCACTGCTGGCATTGCTGAGGAAACGGACGGGGTCCAGCGGCTCGCGCGTGGCCCCAACGGTGAGCAAAACAGTTTTTCCCCGCAGCGGCAAAGCGGGACACAACGCCCCCACAATGGTTTCGGGATCGGCCATGCGGCCTTGGCCCTCTTCGCCGCAGGCGGCCTCGCCCACGGCGGGGGGAATGACGGTGACACCGCGCTGGATCAGGGTGGCCAAGTGGCCTTGGACCGCAAGATGGGCATACATGGCGGGATTCATGGCCGGCGCCACCCACACGGGGGCCGTGGTGGCCAGCAAAATCGCCCCCGCCAGATCATCCGCCAGCCCCAAAGCCATTTTGCCCAAAAAATCCGCACTGGCGGGGGCCACCAGCACGGCATCGACCTCCCGCGCCAGACGAATATGGCCCATGGTGGATTCGTCCTGCAAAGAAAACAAATCCGTATAAACAGGATGTTGACTGAGCGCAGCCAAGGTCAACGGGGTGATAAACTGCTGCGCCCCCGCCGTCATCACCACCTGCACGCTGTGACCCTGCTTTTGGCACAGGCGCAGGATCTCGCAGGATTTATAGGCCGCAATGCTGCCCGTGACGACCAAGACAATGCGCATACTCCCCCCTCTTAATGGATAAACAACGCCACAAACACCGGAATATACACCAAACCAATGAACATACTGAAAAACACTGTGGTGGCGGCCTTTTCCGGATGAATGCGGTAATGGGCGGCAAAGGCCACCGTGTTGCCCGCCAGCGGCATGATGCTGATCATCATCACCACGCGCCGCGCCGTTTCATCCAACATGCCCATGGTCTGCTGATCCAGCGCCACAATCCCAAAGGCCAGCGCGGGCCACAACAGAAACTTCTGCCCCCACAGCAGGGCCGCAAAACGGCCGCCGCCCAAGGTTAAGGACTTCACCCCCGAGAGGCCCAGCCCCACAATCATAATCCCCAGCACCACATAGGCCCCCCGAAAATACCCCCACAGGTCCACCAGATTCTGGGACAACCCTATCCCTGAGGCATTCAGCGCCAACCCCGCCGCCGTGGCATACAAAACCGGCATTTGGGCGATTTTTTTTAAACTCTCGCGGGGGGAAAAATGACCCCGCGCCAAAAAATACAACCCCAGCGTGTATTCACACAGCGCCACACCCAGTGCGGCGAAAATGTAAATGCTGATGTCATCCGGATACAACGCGGCAAACACCGGCACCCCCAAATAGCCTGAGTTGGCCGTTGAGGACGCCTGACCAATCAAATTGCGGTGCCGGTCCTGATACACCAACCCGCTGAGGTGATACATGATTGTGCCCGTGATGGCCGCCATCCCGTAACACACAAAGGGCAGCAGGATATACGCAGGCCGCAGCTCCATCGTGGCCGCCGCCCCGAAAAATACGGCGGGGACAATGATTTGAATCAAAATCTTGCTTAAACTCCGCCGCCCCACCCGCAAAACCCGCCCCGCCACAAACCCCAACGCGATCAAGGCATAAAGCGGCACAATTTTGCCCAGCAACAGAAAAAAAAGATCCATAACGGAAAAAAACCCCCAACATTCTGGGCATTCAGAACAATTCAGTATAGGGATGTTGGGGGGGGAAAGCTAGGGGGGAGTTGGGGTTAAATCTCATACGAATCCACAGGGGGGGCCTTGGACGGCATGGCGTGTTTCAGGCGTTCTATGTCTTTCATCAGTTTGATCATCATGTCCTCCATCGGGTTGTTGAAATCGGACCCGGGCAGGCCGTAGGAAAAGCCCTGATCCCCATCACCCCGCGTTTTGATAATCCGCGCGGGAATACCCGTCACTGTGGCATGATCCGGCACATCGGACGTCACCACCGAATTGGACCCCACCCGCGCAAAGGCCCCCATGGTGATGTTCCCCAAAACCTGCGCCCCCGCCCCGATCATGACGCCGTTTTGCAGGGTAGGGTGGCGTTTTTGCCCCTTGCCCCCCTGTTTATTCCCACCCAGCGTCACCCCATGATAAATCGTCACATCATCCCCAATGACCGAGGTTTCCCCAATCACCACCCCCGTGCCGTGATCAATAAACAAATTGTTCCCGATTTTGGCCCCCGGGTGAATCTCGATACCCGTTACCATACGGGCGATGTTGGAAAAAATGCGGGCCAGCAGGCGACATTTCCGACGCCACAGCCAGTGATTCACGCGGTGAAACATGACGGCATGAAAGCCGTTATAGGCCAGCAAGACCTCCCAAAATCCCGGGGCGACGGGGTCACGTTGTTGGATGGATTTGATAAGGCTGGACATACACGAGAGATTTTAAACTTTGCAAAACACCGTCAGGAATCCCCCCCAGAATATCACACTGTCGCGTGGGGCTTCAAGAGTATGGCATGAGGATGTGTGGCCTGATGGGGGGTGGCGGTCATCGTTCCCCCAAAACTCTGGCGGGGTCCACGGGGGTGCCGGCGACGGTCATGCCCCAGTGCAGGTGGGGGCCGCTGACGCGGCCTGTGGCGCCGATGGTGCCCAGCGGACTGCCGGCCTGCAGGGTATCGCCGGCTTTGACGGCAATATCATTCATGTGAATAAACACCGAATACACCCCCGCACCGTGATCCATCATAACGGTTTTGCCCGTTAAAAACATATCGGGATCCACGAGGGCCACCACGCCCGCAGCAGGGGCCACCACAGGGGTGCCCACGGGACCGGCGATGTCCAAACCATAATGGGGGGCTTTGGGGATGCCGTTGAGGATACGCTGGCTGCCAAAAATGCCGCTGATGGGACCTGCGGCGGGTTTAATAAAGCCCGCCGTAGCTAGAAAATCCTCCGTGATGGGGGCGGTGCGGGTGGCTTTGATTTTGGCCTGATCGGCCTTGATACGGGCCTGTTGCTGGGGGTTGGGGGTGACAAATTTTTTGGGCAGGCCCGCAATGGTCTGAATGGACCAAGATCGCGGGGTGACGCGCAGCGTTTGGGTGATGGTTTTGGTGTTGAGAGTGACGGTTAGCCGCAAAGGCCCCTGTTCATCCCGCGCCACACCAAACAGGATGCGACCATCCTGCCCAACGTGCAGGGGGGTGTTTTTCAGGGTCACTTTGGCCGTGGGCGGTGTCACAAAGCCCGTGATCATATCGCCCTGCGTCACCGTTTGGGGGATGTCAAGGGACAGGGCGTGGGCCGCCCCGCTGATCATCATCAGCAGCGCGAACACGCCACACACCATCGGCAAAATGAATCGTGGCAGAATCAAGCGATTTGGCATCATGTGAGGAGTGAATCCATTGGTGTTGGGGGGACTCTACCGCAGCGTAGCCCCGACGTAAAATGCTTTGATGGCTGCAGGCCTCCAGCAGGTGGGTCAGGTCCGAAAGACGCTGGGTTTGGCGTTTGAAAAACGTTTCCATGATGCGGTGCAAGTGGACTTCGCGATGCTCCAGATTTTGACGGATCAGGGCCAAACGCCCCTGCTGGGCCATCAGGAGAAAGCCCAAGCGGTCCACCCGCTGGGTGGCGGCATCCAAAAAACGGCGCAGGATCAAAAGCAGATGCTTTTGCGTGTGCTCCAGCCCCCGCAACAGGTCATCCCGCACGGGGGTGATGATCTCCGCTGCCGCCGTGGGGGTGGGGGCCCGCACATCGGCGGCAAAATCACACAGGGTGGTGTCCGTTTCATGCCCCACGGCGGAGACAATGGGCATGGGCATGGCGGCCACGGCGCGGACCACGGCTTCATCGGAAAAGGCGAGCAAATCCTCGAAACTGCCCCCCCCTCTGGCCAAAATCACCACATCGGGGCGTTTGTCTGGACCCAGATGGGCCAAGGTTTGCAGAGCGGATACGATTTGGCGGGGGGCGTCTTCCCCCTGAACCAGTGTGGGACATAACAGAACATGCAGGGGAAACCGCTCGGTCAAGCGATGCACAATATCATGAAACACGGCCCCATCGGGGGAGGTCACAATCCCCACACGTCTGGGAAAGGCCGGTAAAGGCCGTTTTCGGGCGGCGTCAAACAGGCCCTCGGCCAGCAGGTTTTGCCGGCGGGCCTCCAGCATGGCCATCAGATCCCCCTGCCCTGCCAACGTTAAACGCATCAGAACCAACTGATACCGCGAACGCGCCCCGTAACTGGTCAGGCGGCCGCTGGCGATGATCTCGGCCCCTTCGGTAAAGGTTAATTTATCGGCGGTGTTTTTCCAGCAAACAACCTCCAGCACGCTTTGGCTGTCTTTTAGGGAAAAATACACATGTCCCGAACGGGCCCGCAGGAATCCACTGATTTCGCCGCGCACGTGGATGAAGGGAAAGCTGCCCTCTAGCACGTCCTGAATGGCGGTGGACAGCTGGGAAACGGTGAAAACCTCGTGATCTGGGGGCGCGGGGGAGGATGACGATGGAATCATGAAGCTTGCCTGCCTTTCTTTGGCTTTAGGACCCCTGCTGCATCCACTGAAGGATGGGCTGCCAGACGTCCTGCGGGGCGTGTTTCCCGATAATCATGCCAATGTGGCCGGTATCCGGTTGCAAAACATCGGCATGGGGTAACGCTGTTTTCACCGCGCGCGCCGATGCCGGCGGCACCACCGTATCCCGCAACGGCGAAACAATCAAGGCACGCTGACGCACGCGGGAAAAACAAAGGCTCTGCCCCGCCCAAACCAAGGCATTGCGGTGAAACACATTGTGTTCATAGCATTCTGAAAACGCCCACAATGCCACATCCGGTGTTAAGGGTTGGCCATGTTGAATCCAATCTTCTAGGGCCAAAAATTTTTCCGTATCTTCGGTGGCTTTGGTATAGCGGGGGATGTGGGAAAAGGGGTCTTTGAGCAAAAACAATCCCTGCAACAGCCCCGAGGGCAAACAGCGTTTTTGGTGTTTCAGGGCCAAACATCCAGCCCTGAGGGCGGGGATCATGGCCCGCTCTTCGGGGGATGCCATGGGGGAAAAATCCCACGGCGTCGCCAGAAACGTCAGGCTGTGCACCAAATGGGGCACCAGCAAGGCCGCGATGATGGCCAGAAGCCCCCCCATACAATACCCCACCAGATGCACCGGCCCCCCTGTTTGCAGGGCGGCAATCTGCAGCGCGGGAATCATTTTTTCGTTGATATAGGTGGAAAGGTCCTGATGGGCATGCTCTGGGCTGCCCCAATCCAAAAGGAAGGTGGGCCGGTGCGCCGCAAAGGCCCCCACCATGCTGCAGCGGGGCAGCAGGTCCAAAATATGCGTGCGATTGACCAGCGAGGGCACAAACACCACCCCCCGCCCATCCAGCCCATCCTGCGGCGGCCGATAATCCCACAAACGGGTGGCGCCGTGATAAAACAGGCTGGGGCGCGGGGGGGGCGATGTCTCTGGCGTGTGGCAGACCGCCCGCATGTTGGCCATATAGCGTTTCAGGGCGTCATGTTGCCCCTCTTGCCAAAGGGGGGCGGTGAACATCATTTGCAAAGGCAGGCTGAGGGGCAGGCGCATGCCCCCAGTAAACCCCATTCGCGGATGTTTGAAAAGGGCAAGCCAATCCCTTGACACAAAACCCTTATTCAAGTACAGTAGTATTGTACTTGAAGAGGGAGGGCCTATCATGATGTTCGCCACCACCTATTCCGCGTTGCGGCAGAATTTGACCACGGTGCTCCAAAGGGTTTTGGACGATCGTTTGCCGTGTGTGGTGTCCCGCCGTGGGCACGAGGATGTGGTCATTTTGCCCCGATCCGACTGGGAATCCATGGAAGAAACGTTGTATTTGCTGTCCAGTTCAGACAATGCCCGCCGTCTGGAAGAATCCCGCGCCCAAGCTGCGCGTGGTGATGTTCAGGAATGGCCGCTGCCGCCGCTCTCATGATGCGGCGCATTCAGTTGACCCGTCACGCCGTGGAGGATTATCGGTATTGGGAAAAACAGGACAAAAAAATCCTAAAACGCATTCGTGGGCTGATTGACAGCATTGCCCAAGACCCTTTTTCGGGCATAGGGAAACCAGAACCCCTAAAAGATAACCTTGCGGGCCTGTGGTCGCGTCGGATTGATCAAAAACATCGCTTGGTTTACGAGGTTTTTCACGATCATATTATGATCCATGCCGTGCGTTTTCATTATGACAAAAGGGACTAGACAACCGCAACCATCTCCCGTATAACCATGTTCGTTTCGTGGGTGGTTAGCTCAGCGGTAGAGCGTCTCGTTTACACCGAGAGGGCCGGGGGTTCGATCCCCTCACCGCCCACCAGAAAAATTTATCCCCCCTCCAAACTTCTCCCCCCTCTCCCCATTGGGGAGAGGGCTGGGGAGAGGGGCTGAAACCTGTATTTGTTTGTTATTAAACAAAGACTTTGCGGCGAATCCCCCTCCCTAACCCTCCCCCGCACGCGGGAGAGGGAACAGAACCTCCTCCCTCTCCCCCACGGGGAGAGGGTTGGGGAGAGGGGGACTTTTAAAAAAGCAAGGGGTTTACCCGCAAAGCATTTTGGTGTATGAACAGCTTTCATGAGCGGTGCCGATGTAGCTCAGCCGGTAGAGCAACGCATTCGTAATGCGTAGGTCGGGGGTTCGAATCCCTTCATCGGCACCATGATCTGATTTGTCCTTTGTTTGACTCCGTAGCTCAGCTGGATAGAGCAACTGCCTTCTAAGCAGTGGGTCGGGGGTTCGAATCCTCCCGGAGTCGCCACTTTTTTTGGGTGTTTCTGATTCAGGATGGGGGGCGTTCCCGCCCCGCACTGTGGGGAAGTGAGGGGTGGGTTAGCCCCTGCCACTGCCTACTGCTACTAGGGGCTGTTGAGTGTCTTGTGCAAAGCAATCATCAAGATATTGACCAACCGTTCTTCCGCTTCCATCATTCATGATGGCTTTTCGTCCGTGTTCCGTTATTCTTTTACAGAGTTCTATCATGTCAGGTGTTTCGGTGGCGCAGGATATACGGATGTTCTTCTTTGCACTCTTCCCAAAAACCCCACCGGGGGTTAAGGCAATTCCCAAATCAAAACACCATGTAACAAAATCTTCACCGTTATTGATTTGCATTGTCGTTCCATCACTGAGCGTAACAGTGGCCCCTTTCAACGGGGTGTCTTCAAGCGATGGGAATGCATAAAATGCACCCTCTGCATCATCCAAGATAAGCCCTAAAGCCCTGCAACACTTTTGAACCTCATCAAAACGTTTGCGGTATTCTTCATTGCATTCTTCGATGTACTTATCGTTGTCAGCTTTTACATAGGCAAGTGTCGCCGCCTGAACACTCGCCGCTGTATTGCCAGTAAGATTCGATTTTATACCAATGGCCCTTTTTGCCCAATCCAAAGGGGCTTTGAAGAAAGCCACACGTTCTGAGGCAAGACCACCATCTTTGGCTCCACCAAAAACTTGGGCGATTTGTCTTTTCAAGTCAGGAGCAACATCAGCAAGTTGTGGTGGGCGTGACCCCTTTTTCGTTACCCTATTATAAATGGAATCTTCCACCACAAGGGCGAGAGGGAATTCCCGCAAAACCTCCGCAATAGCTTCTAACTCTTTTTTGCTGTAAACAGCGCCCGTAGGATTGCTGGGGTTATTCAGCACAAAAACAGCATTAGGATTCTGCGTCAAAACAGCGCGTAACTGGTCCGGCGTGATTTTAAAACCCTGTGATCTTGGGCATGTAACCGTCACCATTGTCCCTTGGGCGTTTTGAATTTCTTTCTCATAGGATACCCACCCAGGATCTGTAACGATAAAGGGTCTTTCTCCAGCCGCTTTAAACAAAAGAGTCAGGGCTTCTTTTGCGCCATTCGTAATACAGACAGCTTGCCCCTCCATACAATTTTTGTCATCATGGAAGTGCTTGTTTTGAATGAACTTTTTTACAGCCTCAATAACTTTAGGGTGGCCCTCGGTTGGGGTGTAATCAAAATTATTAAACAGCATTTCTAAATTAGAGCGAATTTGATCAAAAAAGGAACCAAGGCCCCCAAAAGGAGGAAAATCAGGTTGCCCTAATGAACAATTGATAAATTTCTTATTTGTGCCTTCCCTCTTCTGTCGTTCGTTAAATTTTATTGCAGCTTTTTTTCCTTGAGTAGCCCAAAAAATAGTACCCGATTCTTCAGTATCAGGCAGTGTATCCATCGCATCCACGGGTGTGTCAGAGAATTGCCTATTAACAGACCTTGAAACAGATGTGGCAACATTGGCAATACCACGAAAAAAACCCTTGATTGGGTCCCTCAAATCAAAAAAGTTTTCTTTTTGGTCCTCTCCCCGAACAAGGGGAAAAGTATCACTTCTTGGTTTCGCTGGATCAAAAATTGGTCCTTTTTCTTTTTCATCAGCCATAAAAAATCCCCCTTCAAACCATAAAAAAACAATGTGACAGGATATAACCCATTTTATGCAAAATGCCAAGAAAAAAAACCAGAAAAAAAACCATTAGGAAAAAAAGCATTAGAACTTACCCACATCGTCTTTGCGAGCCTCCGCAGGAGGCGTGGCAATCCAGTTTTTTCCGTGGCGGCATGTCTGGATTGCTTCGCTGCGCTCGCAATGACGAGGGTTATGCGTAAATCCTGAGCATAAAAAAAACCAGCTGGGGCGGCAGAGGGGTGTGTTTGGCCCTGTGCCGTGTGTTTGCCCGTCCCTAGGATGCTGCCGCCAGTGGCCTGTGTTTCAGGGGGGATTCTTCCATAGGCACCTGATTGTCGCGCAGCCATGTGGCCAGATCAGAGGCGTGTTTGTGGTGGGCTTGTACGCCCAACAGCTCTTGGCGCAGGGTGACTTCCCGCGCATCCAGCCAGCTGCCGTTCAGGCCAAAGGTTATGGTCAATAACGCCACCGCCATGGGCAGGGCATCTTCGCCAAAGCATCCTTTGCGCATGATTTGAAAAACATACTGGGCGGCCAAATCGGCCAGATCGCCGCCCTTGAGGATAGATTCCCGCCAAGCAAGATTCAGGGTCGAATCCAAAACGGATTTCAGGGCCGTTGTGTCCTCGGGCAGGGTGCGCCCATGGCTTTCTAAAAACCGCCCGTACAGACGCAGCATCAAAGCGGTCTCTGGTTTTTCAAAGGACATGATTCCCTCCCCCCCTAGGCCATAGCCGACAACAGCGTGGGATAACGCCGCACCGCCGCATCATACAGCGTGACATAGGTTTGCCAAGGGCCGTTGGCGCCGTGGACTTCAATATGGTCCCCCACGATTTTGACGGTCAATTCCTCGCCCAGATCCCATCCCATCTGGTGGGCCATGGCGCGGGTCAGGGTCATGGCGTTGGTGTTGCCTTGGCGGCTGAGTTTTGTTTTATGTTCCATTTGTGTTTTCCTGCATTGGCGTTAGGATGGTTCTGTTTTTCCTTAAAAGGCCCCTTTTATGATCGACCCCGTGGTCAAACCTATCAAACCCTATTATGATAAACAACAGGTTAACCCGCGGGCCCTGTGCGGGTGGATTTTTTTATTTATCGTCAGTGTGGTTTGGCTGGATCCCTTGGCCCTGGATTTCATGGCGGACCTGCAGGGGCGGGATGTGTATCAAAACACGATTCAGCCCATCATGCAGGGCATCACAACGCTGGGCATGGCCCGTTTGTATCTGGTGCCCTGCGCGGTGTTAACGGCGGTGGTGGTGTTTAAAGCGCGGCGGCACCCGTTATCGGTGATCTTGCGCCCGCTGCCGGCGTTGCCGTTTTTTGTGCAGACTCTGTTGCTGCTGCCCGTTATGCTGTTTCTGGCCAAAATTGCCAAAATTCTCATTGGCCATGCGCGGCCCCAAACCCTGCTGGCCATGCCCCAAAGGCCACCGTTTTGGGAACAATACCACGGCCCCATGATTCAGGATGCCTTTCATGGCCTGCCGTCCGGCCACACCACAACGGCCCTGACGCTGGCGTTTCTGGCGGCGCGGTTTTATCCGCGCTTGGCGTGGCCGGCCTATATCACGGCGGGGGGGGTGATGATCTCCCGCGTGTTTCTGCTGGAACACGAAGTCAGCGATGTCATCGGCACCGTCGTTTTCGTCATGATCCTGCTGCCCCTGATCCAGCGCAGCTGGGACCTGTTTCAGGAATGGGCTGCCCAGAAAGCTGGGAAACGGCGGGGGTGAATTTTGTTTGGGGTGTGATGGATGTTACAGAGGGGACATAGGATTGTGTGGATAATGCCAAGTCTTGGGTGATCTTTTTTTAAAGGGTGGTGGTTATGATATTTTATGTAATTGATAGGGGTGTAATTTCTGAAGAAGATCTTCGCGAGATACCAAATCGACCTCTTCCTGAACAAATCGAAATCTATACAATCTTAGCACGAAGCTGTGCTGACCACAGAAAACATAAACAACCCCCTTGCTTGTCATCAATAAATCTACCTCTTGAAGAGGAAATGTGGCGACAAAAGGCACAAGAGGCTCAAAAGGCACTAGAACCATTCTTAAAACGTTGTTTTGATATCTCTACGGGTGGTTATGAGGGTATAGGTTTGGCCGCTCTCGTCGAATCTCGTTTTCAACGCGGTTAAACTTGTCATGAGAAAACCGATTTATTGTCAAAAGCCATATTTTCCAATAGCTTTTCTTTAACCCCCTACCCCTTCTTCATCGTTTTGGCCTTGGCCGCAATAAAGTCCATCAGGGCCAGCAAGACGCCGGAAATCACAAACACCAGATGAATGATGATCATGGTTTTGATGGATTCAGCCGTGCTTTTGTTCACATCCATAAAAACCTTCAGCAAATGAATCCCCGAAATGGCGACGATGGAGGCCACCAGTTTCATTTTCAGCTGGGAAAAATCCACCGATCCGAACCACGCCGGCACGTCTTTGTGGTCGCCAATCTCCAAACGAGACACAAAGTTTTCATAGCCCGATAAAATCACAATCAACAGCAAATTCGCCGCCAAGGACAGGTCAATGAGGGTCAGGGCCCCTAAAATGGCATCATTTTGGGTCATGACGGGGATTTTTTCCACCAGCAGCAAAAACTCTTTGCCAAAACTAATCAGCAGGATGATCAGGCACAAACACAGCCCCACATACATGGGGGCTATTAACCAGCGGCTGGCAAACAGGCCCTGTTCTAACAGTTTTTCCACGGGGCGCCTCTGCGTGTGTTTAGGAGGCATCTGCGGCAGCTTGACTTTCCGCCTCTTCGATGGATTTGGCAACGTTCACCAAAATGGACACCGCCACATCCGCATGCAACACCACAGTATAGGGGTGCACGCCGATGGTTTTGATGGGTCGATCAAACAGAATCTGGTTTTTTTCCAGCGTAAAGCCATTGTCTTTCAAAACATTGAGCAAATCCGTGGTGGAAACGCCCCCGTACAGCTGCCCGCTTTCCCCCGCACGGCGAATCAGGGTAACGCGAAAACCGTCCAAAGCCTTGGCCAGATTTTGCGCGGCGGCTTTGCGCTCTTGATCCTGTTGCTGTAAATCAGCCTTGCGATCCTCGAACGCCACAATGTTGTTTTTGCTGGCGGCCACGGCCAGACCACGGGGAAACAGAAAATTGCGGGCATAACCCGTCTTTACGGTGACAACGTCACCCAATTTTCCCAATTTACGAATATTGTCCTGTAACAAAACCTGCATAATGTCTCTTAGCCTTTCTCTGTTGGATACACATCACGACGCATGGACACGATGGGGTCCATCAACCCTACCATAGCCACCACATAAATCAATAAAGGAATAAACAAAAACGCAGCATAAAACAAGGGGATAAGAAAGCGCCGTTTTTCCGCCATCTGATGGAAAACCCCCACACCATTGAAAAAAAATCCCGCCAGCGCCACCAGCAAAACATTGTTCAACAACGCAAAAACATCCTGCGGAAACACCACAACATCCCGCGTGTGCAGCATCAAAACCAGCCCCAAAGCAAACACCACCCCCACCAACCAGCGGGGCAAACGAAACCAACCCATTTTCATCAGGGGCGGGGATGTGCGGGTGATCTTGGACCAAACACGCACCGCAACCACGGCATTGACGCAAAATCCCACCAACCACCCCAACGCCGAAAGGCCAGGCACGGCTGCCGCCAACTGGGCCGCAACATCGGGGCCCCAAGCTTGCTGTAAAATTTTCATGGTCTTGGGATCGGCGTCCCCCACGGCCTGCAGGGTTTGCTCTAAAATGGCCTGAACCGCCCCAGCATCCAACAAGGACGTCATAACCACGGCCAAAACCATGGCATACAGCGTCAGGCTGCCCGTGACGGCCCCTTGCATCACAATGGGGGCCGGAAGATTCAGCGGCGAGGCCCCCCCCCGCAGGTACTGAGGAATGGTATAGGCCAAATGCACAAAAAAAGCCGCCGGCACCGTGTTTTCCACAAAAAACAGCACCGATCCATGGGCTGTGGGCACATCCAGCAACGCAAGGCCTGCACTTTGGGCCACCGCCACCCCCAAAGCCCCCAAAAGGCCCGCCCCCAAACCATAAATCCAGCCATACACCAACCCGCACACCAACAGCGGCAACGCATCAAAAAACGAAAACGCCACCGCAGGCAGTTTCGGCAGAAACGACGGCGATACAAAAAACAACGCCGAAGCCAAAGCACACACCCCCATGGCAACCATGGCACCAGAATGACGAAAAGGCAGGGCGGGGGTCATGGCACAATCAGGGTTTTTCTTTTGTTTTCATACAGACATCCAGAGGTCGGGGGGAAGGCTGCGGGGCGGGACGGTTTTCTTTTGACGTCAAGGGGCGCGGCGGGAAAAATACCGGACCGAAGACCGCGGCGCGGGCTGAGGGAGGATGATTTTTTCTGACGCGGCGCAGCGCACCCCTTGACGTCAAAAGAAAAGTGTGGGGGTGGGGAGCAGCCTTCGGAGACCAGAAGCCAAGATCCGAAACCCTCATACCCTTTCAAAGGAAAAGCCATGAGGTGCACAGGAAATCTCTCTTGCCGTCTGTTTCTCGCTAATGTTTCAAAAACGCCTTATTGCACCACGTAGGGCATCAGGCCCAGAAAACGGGCGCGTTTGATGGCGTTGGCCAAATCACGCTGTTTTTTTTGGGATACGGTCCCAATGCGACTGGGGGCGATTTTGCCACGCTCAGACACGTAACGCTCCAGCAGGGGAAGATCTTTGTAATCAATCACAGGGGCATTGTCACCAGAAAAGGGGCAGGATTTCGGACGACGAAACATGGAACGACGCATGGCGCCGCCTTGGGCGTTCTTGTCCTTGTCTTTATCTTTGTCACGACCTCTACGATTATTGTACATCTTCTGACTCCGTTACGGGTTTGGCGGCTTGACGATATCCTTGGTCGGCCACGGCCGCACGGGGGGCACCGCCAAAGCGACGGGACTGATCGTCCTTGTTTTTCATCATGGCGGTTTCGCCCTCAATAAATTTGTCCACACGCACAAACAGACTGCGCAAAACATCATCGTGAATGCGCAGACGGCGGTTCAGCTCATCTACGGCCACAGAGGGGGCATCAATTTCAAAATACAGATAATGGGCTTTTTTGTTTTTATTGATTTTATAGGCCAACTGACGGTTGCCCCATGATTCTTTTTTCAGAACCTGACCCTTTTCCGTGGTCAAACAGTCAACAATGGCAACATCCAAGGCCTCAACCTGCGTAGAGGAGAGTTCTTGGCGTCCTAAAACAACACATTCGTATAAAGGCATAGCATCTCAAGCATCATAATCGAAAGAAAGAGGACCCTCATGGGACCCGAAACCAGAGACTATAGAGATTTCGCGCCAAGGTGCAAGATTTTTTTTGACATAATTTTCATTCTCCTTGGCAGACGCCATCTGCTGGTGTAGGGTGGGCAAAAAGGACCCTTCATGCACCCCCTCATGTCTCTTAAATCGCGATTGTTTCGTTATCGTCGGTTTGTGTTTCTGACGGCTATTATGACCTATTTTTTGGTGCAGGCGTTAACAGGACAGAACGGCCTGCTTTCAGGGTTGGCGCGTTATCAGGAATGGCAGGACAAAAAAAATCAGCTGGCCGCTTTGGATGTTCAGGTCAAAGACATGCAGCGCCAGACCGAGGGCCTGCGATCTTCCCATTTGAATCTGGATTTAATCGAAGAGCGTATCCGTGCGGACCTAGGGTATGCCAGCCCCACAGAGCAGGTGATTTTGGTTCGGCCCTTACCTCAAGAAGCCCCCTCTTCTGGCGGCCCAACCCTTTCCCCTCAACCTTGAGGGTTTTGTGTTCATGTCCCTGAAAACCGTTTGGAAAACCACGTTTCAACATCCCTGGTTTCAGGACATTCTGGCCTTTCTGGTGTATGGGTATTTGCGGCTGGTGGGGCTGGGGATTCGATGGACCTTGCGGGACGTGGCGGCGCGGGATGCGGTGATGGACCAGCATGGGGCCTGTATTGTGTGTTTTTGGCACAATCGTCTGGCCATGATGCCTTGGGGCTGGCGGGGGCGGAGAGAGCCCTTTCATATGCTGATTTCCAGTCACCGTGATGGACGCTTTATCGCGGATATCATCGGGTTTTTTGGCCTAAAAACCATTTACGGATCCATGCGCAATCAGGCCAAAACCAAAAACAAAGGGGGGGCGCGGGCCTATCGAGACCTGCTGGGGGCCCTGAAAAAAGGAGGCGCTGTTGGCATCACACCTGACGGACCCCGCGGCCCCCGTCACCAAGTCCATTTGGGCATCATCAAGCTGGCCCAACGCGCAGGGATTCCCATTGTCCCCGCCAGTGTAGCTACGCGCCGGCGCTGGGTTCTGCGCCGGACATGGGATCGGTTTATCATTCCCGCACCCTTGGGCAAGGCCGCTCTGATGTTCGGCCCCTCCCTTTGGGTGCCGCCTGAGGCCACCGAAGACGCGGTGCAGGCTTTGGCGGCGGAATTAACCGCGCGGTTAAACGCGGCGGATCGTTTGGTGGATGAAGCCGTGACCCAAAGGGCCAAGGCCAAACCCCATGCGTAGGCTCTATCTTGCCCTGTGGTGGATTTTAACGCCGGTGGTTCTGGGTTTTATGGCCCTACGCTGGCGCAGGGGGAAAGAGCACCCCACACGTTATCCGGAACGCTTTGGGATCTCCCCCCACAGCCGTCCCTTGGGCAAGGTCATCTGGATGCACGGGGCCAGCGTGGGGGAGGTTTTATCGCTGCTGCCCCTGATCACCACCCTGAAAGAGCATCATCCGGACATGTCTGTGCTGGTGACCTCAGGAACCGTAACCTCCGCCGCATTGATGGAAGAGCGGTTGGGATCCACCGTGATCCATCAGTTTCTGCCTCTGGATCACCCCCTGTTTTATCGTCGTTTTTTAAATCATTGGCGACCGGATGCGGTATATTGGACAGAATCTGATTTGTGGCTGGGCATACTGGGGGAGGTCAAAAAACATGCTCTGCCCGCGTTCCTGATCAATGCCCGCATGTCAGAGGCCTCCTATCACCACTGGCGCAAAGTGCCAACATGCATTCACCGCATCCTGTCCACCTTTTCCGTGATTATTGCCTGTGATCCGGTGTATCAGGGGCGTTTTGAAATCCTGTCGGGGCAACCGGTTTTCTTAACACCCGATTTAAAATATGATACCCCCCCGCCACCGTTTTCAGAAAGCCAGCAGCAGAATTTAAGGCATCTGTTGGGCACATCCCCCCTTTGGATGGCAGCCTCGACTCACGATCCGGAAGAGGCCATGATCCTGTCGGTGCATGAGCGCCTGCGGCAAGATGTCCCCACCCTGCGCCTGATTCTGGCCCCGCGTCACCCCCGCAGGCGGGAAAGCGTCAAAGGTTTGGCCGAATCCCAAGGTTTCCGCGTGGCCCTGCGCTCAAAAAATGAGGATTTTACAGACAAAGACATTTATCTCATCGACACCATGGGGGAGATGGATGTGTTTTACAGCCTGTGCCCCCTGGTTTTTGTGGGGGGCAGCCTGATTCCCCATGGGGGACAGAATGTTTTTGAACCCGCCCGCTGGGGCTGCGCCGTGTTGCACGGCCCCCATATGGACAATTTCCCCCGTATGTGCACAGATTTGGGGGATGGATTGTTGGCCGTTTCTGATCAACAAGATTTGTATGCACGCCTGCGTGATTTGCTGCTCAATCCCGAAGCCTTAGCCCAGCAACAGGAAAAAGCCCGCCGCAACGCCGCCCACCTGCGCGGGGCGGCCGCCATGATTTACGAAAGAACCCATACCCAATGGCCCTGAAGGATCGTATTTGGGCCAGCCCTCTTTCGCGGTTTTTGGTGCCGCTTTCTTGGCTGTATCGTTTTGGCGGGATCCTGCGGGCGTCTGTGCATCGGCCCAAGCGTTTGAACAAACCCGTGATCTGTGTGGGCAATGCGGTGGTGGGCGGGGCGGGGAAAACCCCCGTGACGCTGGCGTTGGCGGAACTTCTAAAAAACCAAGGATATCATCCGGCCCTGGTTTACAAGGGGTATAAACGCACCAACCACGAAACCTTGCGGGTGGACCTTAACCAGCACACTTTGGCGGATGTGGGGGATGAACCCCTGATGGCGGCAGCTTTTGCCCCCACGTTTGTGGCCAAAACCCGCCTGATGGCGGCGCAGGCCGCGGTGGATTCTGGGGCGGACCTTTTGATTTTGGATGATGGCCTTCAAAATCCCACGCTGATCAAGGATCTGACGTTTTTGGTGGTGGATGCCACGTATGGGTTTGGGAATGATCGGGTTTTGCCGGCGGGACCGCTGCGCATGACCCAGAAAGATGCCCTGAATCAGGCCGATGCCGTGATCCTGCTGGGGCAAGGCCCCGCGCCCTTGACCACCAAGCCCCTGTTTCGGGGGCATCTGGTATCCCTGTTGCCGGATGCGCTGAGGGGCAAGCCTCTGGTGGCTTTTGCCGGTATCGGTCGACCGGAAAAGTTTTTTGAGGGGCTGGGGCGTGCCGGTGCCCATCTGGTGGAAACCCTGAGTTTTCCCGATCATCATCTTTACACGCCGGAAGACCTGACCCTTTTAACCCAATGCACCCCCGAGGGCGCCATCCGCGTCACCACCTCAAAAGATGCCGTTCGCCTGCCCTCTGGTTTTTCCCTGCCTATCCCTGTCCAAGTGGTGTGGGATGATCCTGAGGGGATTGCGGGGTTTTTAAAAGGTAAGGTGGAGATATTTTAATCCCCAAAAAAGAGTCTTTTGTTATCGTATTGTGTGGTATCATCATGAGTATGAAGGTGACTTTTGATCCCACCAAAAATCAGGCCAATTTTGAAAAGCATGGAATTTTTTTGAATGCTGCGGATGATTTTTGCTGGGGCTCGGCATTTTATCAAGAGGACATCCGAAAAGATTACGGAGAAAAACGATACTATAGTGTTTCCACTTTATTCCCGTACTGGCCTGCGAACGGCGCCTAGCGTCGCTCACCTAGATTCACTAGGCATCGCTCCGCTAGGCTTGTTCTCGGCTCAGT
>JBIIHL010000059.1:0-7064 GCA_044235825.1 Alphaproteobacteria bacterium
CACAATCAAGGTGAAAAACACTGAATGCTGCTCTTTAAACGTGTCTTCACCGTATCGTTTTTTACCCTGATCAGCCGTGTTTTGGGCTTTGTTCGGGATATTATGATTGCCCATCACTTTGGGACGGGGCCGGTGGCGGATGCGTTTTTTGCGGCGTTTAAATTGCCCAACGTGTTTCGTCGTATGTTTGCCGAAGGGGCGATGCAATCCGCCTTTATTCCCATTTATGCCGGCCTGCTGGCCAAGGAAGGGGAAGACAACGCCGCCGCCTTTTCCAGACGGGTGTTGTTTTATCTCTCTTTAACGCTGTTGGTGGTGACGGTCCTTGTGACGGGCTTTGCGCGGGAGGTCACCCTGCTGCTGGCCCCTGGGTTCGACCAAAAGCCCGAGGTCTGGTCCATGGCCACAACCTATACCCAAATCATGATGCCCTATTTGATTTTCATGGCGTGGCTGTCGATTTTTACAGGCGTTTTAAACACCCATGGGTATTTTCGTTACGGGGCCATTGCGCCGATTTTTTTGAATTTGGCGTTTGTTGTGGCATTGGTTTTTTTCCCCAACCGTCCGGATGCCATGATTATGGCGTGGGCCGTGACGATTTCGGGGGTGGTGCAGCTGCTGTATGCCCTGTGGGGGATGGGGCGGCATGGGCATGGCCTGTGGGGGCGGCAGGCAGGGCGACCCTGCGGGGATTCTTTGCGGCGTTTTTTGCGGTTGTTCTGGCCGGCGGCTTTGGGGGCGGGGGTGTATCAGATTAACATTTTGGTGGATATGATGTTTGCCTCAACGTTGCCGTCAGGGGCCATTTCCTATTTGTATTATGCGGATCGGTTTCATCAGCTGCCGCTGGGGATTATTGCGGTGGCCCTCAGCACGGCTTTGCTGCCCATGTTTTCATCCCTGTTAAAGGCGGATCGTTATGACGAGGCCATCACACTGCAACACGAGGGGTTTCGTCTGGGCTTTGCCCTGATGATTCCCGCTGCCGCCGCGCTGGTGGGGCTGGCGGATTTAATTATGCGCGGCACGCTGGAACATGGCACCTTTAGCAATGCAGATGCTCTGGCCACGGCGCGGGCTTTGCAGATGTATGCTTTGGCCCTGCCCGCCTACGCCGTGATTAAAATCATGAGCGCGGCCTGCTTTGCCCGTGAAAACACAAAAACACCGGTTTATGTGGCCCTGATGGGGATTGTTCTGAATGTGATCCTGTGTTTTGCCTTGATTGATACCCTGCATCATGCGGGGATTGCCTTGGCCACGGCCCTGTCCACGTGGGTGCAGGCCTATGCCTTTATGCAGGTGGGCAAGCGCCAGTATAACCTGCCCGTGTGGGGGTTTGGCCTGCGTTATCTGATGGCCCCGTTGGCGGCATCGGCCCTGATGCTGGCAGCCCTGTATGGGGTTCGTTATGTCTTGCCCGCGCTTGAGGCCGCCCATCCCGCCTCTATGCTGCTGATTTGCACGGCCTTGGGGGGCGGGGTTTACGCCATCACCTACAGCGTTTTGTGTCCGGATGTGGTGCGTTCCCTGAAAAAACGATTACAAGAAAGAAAAGAAAGAAAACGGCTGGCGGCATCATGAATCATTTACAGCGTATCTGTGACAACACCCGCCGCGAGGTTTCCGCCCGTGAAAGGGAAACACCGCTGGCCACGTTAAAAGAAAAACTCTCTTCGGCCCCGCCGGTGCGGGGGTTTGCCAATGCCCTGCGGCAAAAGGTTCTGGCCAAGAAAACCGCCGTTATTGCGGAAATCAAGCGGGTTTCTCCGTCTTTGGGGGCCCTGCAGGCGGGGGCGGATGCGGTGACGCAGGCGACCCTGTATCAGCAAGGGGGGGCAACGTGCTTTTCTGTTTTGACAGACACCGCATTTTTTGGGGGCAGCCTGCAGGATCTGGTGGATGTCCGCGCCGCCACAACCCTGCCGGTGCTGCGCAAAGATTTCATGCTGACCCCCTATCAAATCTATGAATCCCGTGTTTATGGGGCGGATTGTGTTCTGCTGATTCTCGCTGCCCTCTCAGACGCTGAGGTTTTATCCCTGCACGATCTGGCCCTGTCGCTGGGGATGGATGTGTTGTTAGAGGTTCACGATGCCGGCGAACTCCGCCGCGCCCTCACATTATCATCCCCCTTAATTGGGATCAACAATCGGAATTTGACAACGCTGGACATCGACCTTGAAACCGGCCTTTCCCTGCGGCCATGGCCGAAGGATCGTGTTATGGTGGCGGAAAGTGGATTTTATGAACGTCGCGATCTGGTGCGGTATGAACAGGCCGGATGTTATGCCTTTTTAATTGGCACAGCCCTGATGCGGGCCGAGGATCCCCAGAGGGCTTTGGAGGGCCTGATAGGCCCTGTTTAAGCAAACGGCCTATCGTTGGTACACCAAGGATTCCTGAAGTTTGACCACAACCTCCCCCAATTTCATGCCGGCGGAGCCCTTAATCAGAACCAAATCCTTGGGTTTTAGGGTTTTTTCAAAGGCATCCCCCAACGCCGCCACGTCGGGAACGCACAGACCCTGTTGATGCTTGGGCAGCTTGGCGTGCAGGGCGGCCATGGCGGGTCCCACGGTGTGAACGGTGGTGATGGGTTTTCTCAAAACATCATCCAGCAGGGCTGTGTGATACGCCGCGCTGTGTTTGCCCATGTCCAGCATATCCCCCAGCAAGGCGATGCGCCGCCCCGAACATGGTAAGGCCACCAGTCGTTGCAACGCCGCCCGCATGGATGCTGGCGAGGCATTATAGGCATCATGAATGATGCGCACACCCGAGAGATCCAAGATATTCCCCCGCCCCGAAGGACGCTGAAAGGTGGATAGGGCCTGATAGGCTTTGAACACGTCCGCCCCTGCCTCTCCCACCGCCGTCAGGGCGCAGACAATGCAGGCCTTTAGGGCGGGATCATCAGCATATTCCGTCAAATCAAATACAGACCCCCGCCAATCCCAGCTGTTGCGGCTGGCCAATCCCGCCGTGGGGATGCAAACGCTGCGCTGCGCCCCTCTGTTTTGAATGGCTTTTTCCATCACATCGGTATAGGCATGATCGTCCCCGTACAGGGCGATGCCGCCGCCTACCAGCCCTTCAAAAATTTCCGCTTTGGCTAGGGCAATATCCCTGAGAGAGGCAAAATTGCCGATATGGGACGGGGCCACCGTTGTTACCAGCGCCAAATGGGGCCGCACCAGATGGGTGAGATCCCGCAGCTCTCCCGCATGATTCATGCCCATCTCCACAATGACAAAAGACGCCTGTTTGGGTGAGCGCATCAACGTCACCGGAACGCCAAGGTGATTGTTATAATTGCCCGTGGTTGCCGTTGTGACCCCTTGGGGGGACAGCATGACACGCAGCAGCTCTTTGGTGGTGGTTTTTCCCACGCTGCCCGTGACGCCAATGATAAAGGCATCATCCAGTTGGTTGCGGCGATAACGGGCCATGGCCTGTATCGCGGCAAAGGTGTCTGAAACCCGAATCACGCGGGGATCGGGGTGGGCTTCCTCTGACAACACCGCCCCCGCCCCTGCCCCCAAGGCCGCATCGATGTATTCATGACCATCATGATGGTCCCCGCGCAGACAGACAAACAGGTCCCCCTCTTTCAGGGTGCGGGTATCCAAAGACACCCCCGTGATGGTCAGAGGGGTGCTATGCCGCAAAGAAAGGGCCGCGTTGATATCCGTTGTTGTCCAGAGTGTCATGATAAAATTTCCCCAAAAAAAGAACGAATGGCGGCATGATCCGAAAACGGGATCGTGTCTTGGCCGATGATTTGCCCCTGCTCGTGGCCTTTGCCGGCGATGATGACGGTGTCGCCAGCCTTGGCCGCCCTTAGGGCCGCATGAATGGCGTCGCCGCGATCGGGAATCTCTAACGCCCCCGGGCAAGCGGCAAGAATGGCCTGACGAATCAGGGCGGGATCCTCGAATCTGGGATTATCATCCGTGATGTAAACGCCATCGGCCAAACGATGGGCCACGGCCCCCATCAACGCCCGTTTGCCCACATCGCGGTTGCCCCCGCAGCCAAAGACCACCAACAAACGGCCAGCGGTGTGGGGGCGCAGGTTGTTCAGGGCCTTTTCCAGCGCATCCGGCGTATGGGCATAATCCACAAAAACGGAAACATCCCCCTTATGAACATTTTCCATCCGGCCCACCACACCGCGCAGCTGGGGCAAAACGGACACAATATCCCCAAATTTATGCCCACACCCCAGCAACAGCCCCACGGCGGCGGCCACGTTTTCCGCCTGAAACGTCCCATAAAGCGGCAGCGTCAGGGGGGCACACTCACCCCGATACACCAAGGTCATTTTCAGACCCTGCGGGGTGGGCTGTAAATCCTGAATATCCAAATCCCGCCCTAGGCGCAAAACGCTCAGGCCCCGTTGGCGGCAGGCGTCCTCTAAAGACTCCGGTAACGCGGCCCCCAAAACGGCGGTATGGGGGGGCTTTAAGACGTTCAGAAACAAACGGGCTTTGGCGGCAAAATAGGCATCAAAGGTTTTGTGATAATCCAGATGGTCCTGCGTAAAATTGGTCCATGCGGCGGCCATCACCCTGACCCCGTCCAGCCGGTGTTGATCGAGGCCGTGGCTTGAGGCCTCCAGCGCCACGTGCTGAACGCCCGATTGCGCCAGATCCCTTAATTGACGGTGCAAGGTTACGGGATCAGGGGTGGTTAAGCTGTCAGAGAGGACAAAATCCCGCGTGGTCTGCACCCCCAACGTCCCCATGGCTGCTGCTGGCAGGCCCAAAGCCATCCACAAATGGTGACAAAAATTGGCCACAGAGGTTTTGCCGTTGGTGCCCGTCACGGCCACCACGGTTTCCGGCTGGGGGGCAAAGGCCGCCGCGCAAAACACACTCAGCGCCCACCGCGCCGAAGGAACCACAACACTAGGAACCGAGGCCTGCACAGGACGAAACGTCACCACCGCCACGGCGCCGCGGGCGATGGCTTCGGGGATAAAGGTGGTGCTGTCAACCGCCCCCCCCTCCAGCGCGAAGAACACATCACCGGCGCAAACCTTTCGGGAATCACACGAAAGGCCCGTAAAACGGGGAAAATCATCCGGCAAAACCACCCCCAAAGGGGCAAGATCATTGGTCGTCGGGGGACAAAGAAACGGCGTCATCATCGGGTATCGGGGGGCTGGTGGTGTTGGCATCAGAGACAATGGCATCGGGGGACTCTATCACAGGTTTGGGCATGATCCCAAGCAAAGGAGAGGCTTGTTCCACAATTTTGGCCACCACCGGCGCCGCCACCCAGCCGCCGGTGGCGTAACCGTAGGTATCTTTGGTGGGAACGGGCTCATCCACCATGGCGTACACCACAATTTGGGGATCTGACATGGGATAGGCCGCAATAAAAGAGGCCATGCGTTTGTTGCGGCTGTATCCCCGCCCCGTAATTTTTTCTGCTGTGCCGGTTTTCCCGCCGACTTCGTACCCTGGAACATCCGATTTTCCCCCCGTGCCCGATGCCACAACAGCCCGTAAGATGGTGCGCATCATGGCAGAGGTTTCAGGTTTGATCACAGCCGTTCCCATGACGGGGCCCACGGTTTTTTCAAAATGTAGGGGCACCATCATGCCGTTGTTCACCAAAGCCGAAAAGGCCTGAATCAGCTGCATAGCAGAAACGGATAGGCCATGGCCAAAGGCCACGGTGGTGCGGTAAACTTCGCTCCAATTTTGGGGCAACATGGGTTTTCCAATTTCATCAAAGGGCACCGTGGCTGTATCCAGCAATCCAAACTTTTGTAAAAAACGCCGTTGGTCTTGTCCGGAAACACGGCTGATGATGTGGGCGGTGCCGATGTTCGAGGAATGAATCATCACCTCTGTGGCCGTCATCCGGCCCTGTTTGGGTTTAAAGTCCCGAATGGTGAAACGGCCGATTTTGATGGGCTCCCCCACGGGAAAGGTCTCTGTCATGGTAATGGCCCCCTGATCCAGCGCTGTGGCGATGGAAAAGCTCTTCATTGTGGATCCCATTTCGTAAACCCCCGTGATGGGACGATTCAGGCGTTGATCCTCGCTGGCCCGCTGAACAGCGTTTAAATCAAAATCAGGATAGGACCCCAGCGCCAGAACATCCCCCGTTTTCACGCTGGCCACCACCACCATGCCGGCCACGGCTTTGTGTTTGTCGATGGCCTCCTTCAGGGCCCGCATGCTGAGGTCCTGAATACGGCTGTCAAGGCTAAGGACAAGAGGTCCGTCACGATTCACCAAATTTTGGTCAAAGGCTCGCTCAATCCCACTGAGTCCGCTGCGGTCTGTATCGGTGTAACCGATCACATGGGCAGCCAGTTGGGCTTTGGGATAAATTCGGCGGGGTTCATAAAACGATTCCACCCCGGGCAGCCCCAAATAATTGATGGCATAAAATTGCTTGGGGGTTAAATGACGGGCAATCCAGACAAAATGTTTTTTGGATGTCAGGCTGGTTTTGATGGTGGCGCATTCTTGGGCGGTGAAAACGCGGCACAGGGCCTTGGCCGTTTCCTTAGGATTTTTCAAACGGGACGGGTTGGCATACACAGAATAGGTCATCAGATCGGTGGCCAGCAAACGCCCCTCTCGATCCACAATGTCCGCCCGTTTCAGGACGGTTTCGGGGACAAACGGGTCATTGCCCATCTCCCCCAAGGACATTTGAACCAGCCGCCCCGCAATGATCAGCATCACCAACCCCAAGCCCGCCAAGACAAGAATCAGGCGGCGACGCACCACGGCCAGCGGAGAAGAAAGATGGATTTTTTTTGTTTTTGCCATACCTCTGACTATAGCGGGACGGGGGAAAAGGCTCAAGCGGGAAGACAATGGATGGAAAGAAAAACGCGGCGGGGCGGGACGGTTCATTTCTGCCAGAACCTAACGATTCTGCGTCATTCCGGCCCAGCGAGCGATAGCGAGCGCCGAGCCGGAACCCAGCGCAAATGCCAAAACGCGAAGCGTTTTGTTCCTTAGTTTTCACACTACAAAGGCAAAAGGCTGCGCCTTTTGACAGTGGCGCTGGATACCGGATCAGCGGTC
>JBIIHL010000023.1:0-21526 GCA_044235825.1 Alphaproteobacteria bacterium
TGCGTCAATCCAAAGCGGATTCGGAAGAGGCCCGTTTGAATTTGGATTATACCGACATCCGCTCTCCGGTGTCGGGTATCATCAGCCGCAGACGTGTGGATGCGGGGAATCTGGTGACATCAGGGGACGTTTTGTTAACCACCGTTGTGTCCCAAACCCCCATTGATTTTTATTTTTATGTCAGCGAGCAGGATTTTTTAAAATACCGCGCCTTTCTGACCAAAGAGTTCAAACAGAGCCGCCCCGTCATGCTGCGTTTGCAGGATGAGAAGGATTTTGTGCACAAGGGCACGTTGACGTTTTCGGATAATCAGATGGATACGGGATCGGGAACCTTGGAAATGCGGGCCACGTTTGACAATGCCGATGGGCTGTTCAAGCAGGGCATGTTTGCCACCCTGAAAATGCAGGCCAAGGATCCCTTTCCTGCCCTGTTGGTGCCAGATGTTTTAATCGGATCCACGTTAACCCAAAAATTTGTGTATGGCATTGGGCCGGATGATGTGATTACGACGCACCTGGTGGAAACGGGGTCTTTGCAAGAGGGCGGTCTGCGCCTGATTCGCCGTGGTTTAACCGCCAAGGATCGCGTGGTATCAGAAAACCTGATGATGACCCGCCCGGGCACCAAAGTGTCGCCTGTTTTAAAGGACAATAAGAAGGCGACGCCGCCATCCTCCCCCGCTTCTGTGAAGCCATAAGGAGAGGGGTATGAGCCTTTCGCATCACTGCATTGATAAACCCATTTTTGCCAGCGTGATCTGGATTTTGGTGTCCATTGTGGGTTTGCTGGCGTATTTTGCCATGCCTATTGAACAGTATCCCCCCATCGTCCCCCCCACGGTGGTGGTGTCGGCCAGTTATCCCGGGGCCAGCGCGGATGTGGTGGCCGATACCGTGGCCACCCCCATCGAGCAAGAGGTCAACGGGGTGGAAAAGATGCTGTACATGTCATCCCAGTCCACCAACGACGGGAGCATGAGTTTAACCATCACCTTTGAGCTGGGCACCAATTTGGATACGGCGCAGGTGTTGGTGCAAAACCGCGTGTCCATTGCGCTGGCCCGTTTGCCAGAGGAAGTTCGCCGCCGCGGTGTGACCACAAAGAAAAATTCCCCCGATTTGATGATGGTGGTGAATTTGTTTTCGGATGACGGCACGTTGGATCAAAAATTTATCGGAAACTATGCCACGCTCAGGATCAAAGACACCTTGGCCCGACTAAAGGGTGTGGGGGATTTGCGTGTGAATGGATCCAGTGATTATGCCATGCGGTTGTGGCTGGATCCGGATAAAATGGCGTCACGGGATATGGTGGTGGGGGATGTTTTGAATGCCCTGAGGGGCCAAAACGTTCAGGTGCCAGCGGGAACCTTGGGCCAGCAACCGGTGACATCCTCTACCGCGTTTGAAATCAGTGTACAAACCAAGGGGCGCCTGACCAAGCCCGAAGACTTTGAAACCATCATCGTCAAAACCGGCAAGAACGGCCAGTTGGTGCGTCTGAAAGACATCGGTCGCGTGGAGTTGGGGCTGGATAATTACAACACCCGCAGTTATTTGGGAAAAAAATCCGCTGTGGGGATTTTGGTGTATCAGTTGCCAGGGTCCAATGCCCTGGAAACCGCCGCATCCATCGAAAAGAAAATGGCCGAGCTGTCCAAGGATTTTCCCAAAGGGATGGCCTATGACGCGGTGTATAACCCCACCCAATTTGTATCCCAATCCATTGACGCCGTTTATCATACGTTTTTTGAGGCCATCGTTTTGGTGGTTTTGGTGATTTTGTTGTTTCTGCAAAACTGGCGGGCCGCGGTGATTCCCATTGTGGCCATTCCTTTGTCATTGATTGGGACGTTTTTGGTGATGAAGGGGCTTGGGTATTCCATCAATAACTTGTCATTGTTTGGGATGATCCTTGCCATCGGGATTGTGGTGGATGATGCCATTGTGGTGGTGGAAAATGTGGAGCGTTTGCTGGCCGAGGGGCTTTCCCCGCGAGAGGCCACCCGTCAAACTATGGACGAAGTGGGCACGGCGCTGGTGGCCATGGGGTTGGTTCTGGCGGCGGTGTTTGTGCCGGTGACGTTTATCAGTGGGATTTCTGGGCAGTTTTTCAAACAGTTTGCTGTGGTGATTGCGGTATCCACCATGTTTTCGGTGTTGGTGTCGCTGACGCTCAGTCCTGCTTTGGCCACGTTGTTGCTGCGGCCCTCTGCACACGGTCATGGTCATGACGCGCGGGCCCCTGGCGTGTTGCCCAATCCCTTTGCGTGGCTGTGTTTTTATTTTAACCGGTTTATGGATGCTTTTTCCCGACGTTATGGCAACACCGTGGCCCGTGTGACCCGTATCGGGGCCCTGATGCTGTTGGTTTATGGGGCGTTGATGGGGGTGACGGTTTTGGGCTTTCGGGATGTTCCCACGGGATTTATTCCGCCGCAGGATCAGGGATATTTTATTGTGGCGGTTCAGTTGCCCCCTGGGGCGTCCATGGATCGCACGGATGCCGTTGTGCAACAGGTGATTGATCGTTTGCTGAAGGTGGATGGGATTAAAAATACGGTGTCCTTTGTGGGGTTTTCGGGGGCCACCTTTACCAATGCCACCAATGCGGGGGCGATTTTTACACCCCTGGAATCGTTTCCAGACCGTTTGGGCAAGGGTTTGACCTATAACGGCATTTTGTCCAATATGCGGGCCGCTGTGGGGGATATTCAGGATGGGAAAGTGGTGGTGATTACGCCCCCGCCGGTTCGGGGTATCGGAAACGGAGGCGGATTTAAGATGATGATTGAGGACAAGGGCGGATTTGGCCTGCAACCCTTGCTGGACGCGGTGGGGGAGATTTCCCGTCAAGGCAATGCATCGGGTACCGCCACCAGCGTGTTTAGCTTTGTGGAAAATGGCACGCCAAAGCTGTATCTGGACATTAACCGAGAGCGGGCGCAGCAGTTAAATGTACCGATGGAGGCTGTTTTTCAGGCGTTGGGGGTTTATTTCGGGTCGTCGTATATTAACGATTTTAACTTTTTGGGGCGGACGTACCGCGTGACGGCGCAGGCCGAAAGCCGCAGCCGTATGGAAAAAGAAGACATTTCCCGCATTCGTGTTCGCAGCACCAATGGGGATATGGTGCCGCTGGGGACGCTGCTGACCTTTCGGGATGAAACGGGACCATCGCGGTTGCCCCGCTATAATCTGTACCCTGCGGCGGAGATTTTTGGCGACACCGCCCCCGGCCATAGCACGGGGGAGGCCATCAAAACCATGGAGGGCATCGCGGCCAAGGTCTTGCCCCAAGGGATGGGGTATGAATGGACGGAATTGGCCTTTCAACAAAAAAATGCGGGCAATTCCGGCAGTATTGCCTTTGTGATGGCGGTTGTGTTTGTATTTTTGCTGCTGGCGGCCCTGTATGAAAGTTGGGTGTTGCCATTGTCCATTATTTTGATCGTGCCCATGTGTCTGTTTTCGGCCATTTCAGGAATTTGGCTGGCGCATATGGACAATAACATTTTAACCCAGATCGGTTTGGTGGTGTTGATTGGACTGGCGTGTAAAAACGCCATTTTGATTGTGGAGTTTGCCAAAGAGCGCGAAGAGAAAAACAAAGAGGACCCGTGGACTGCGGTGCGCGAGGCCGCCAAGCTGCGCCTGCGGCCCATTTTGATGACGGCGTTTGCCTTTATTTTGGGGGTTGTGCCGTTGGTGTTTGCCGAGGGTGCGGGGGCAGAAATGCGCCAAGCCCTTGGTGTGGCGGTGTTTTCGGGGATGCTGGGGGTGACGTTGTTTGGGTTGGTGTTTACGCCTGTTTTTTATGTATTGTGTCGCCGGATGAGTCTGTTCCTGCAGGCCCGTGTTATGAACAGAAAGGCGGCTGTATGAAGATCCTTTTGGCCCTGATGGTTGTTGTGTTGGCGGGGTGTTCGACCTTGGGGGCCCGTGATGGGTCTGTGGAAACGCCAGAGGTTAAGGGCACCTTGCTTCAGGAATCAGGCAAAGGGCGCTTTACCCCGGAACATCCTGTGTCTGCGTGGTGGAGGACATGGACGGACCCCGATTTGCATGATCTGGTGGCTTTGGCCCTGAAAGATAACCCCGATATTGCCGTGGCGCTGGCCCGTGTGGAGGAAGCCCGCGCCGTGGTGCGGGATCGTCAGTTTGATTATCTGCCCAGCCCCGAGGGCGTGGCGCGGTTTGATCAACAACGCCTGAGCCGCGAGGGCCTGCAGGTCAGCAATGATCGCACCTCACGGACCTATCAGGCTGGTTTTGATGCCACGTGGGAAATGGATTTGTTTGGGCGGGTTTCTGAGGGGGTGAAGGCGGAAAAGGCCCGTCTGGCGTCCCGTCAGGCGGATTTGGCCGCGGCCTATACCACCGCGGCGGCCGAGGTGGCCCGCAGTTATATGGAACTGCGGGGATCCCAGCTGCGCTATGCCATTGCCAAGAAAAATGCGGATGCCCAGCAGAAAACCTTTGCATTAACCCAAAATCTGTTTGATGGGGGGCGGTCCAACGCGCTGGATTTGGAGAGGGCGCGGGCCCAGATGGAAACCACAAAGGCCCTGCTGCCCCTGTTGCAGGCCGATATTGCCGCCAACATCAACCGTTTGGGGATTTTGACGGGGCAAACGCCGGATGCGCTGCGGGGGCGTTTGTCAACGCTCAGGCCCCTGCCCTCTCTGCCGCCGCAGGTGGCCGTGGGTAAGGCCGAGGATGTTCTGTCCCGTCGCCCCGATGTGGCCTCCGCGCAGCAGGATTTTGTGGCCGCCAGCGCGGAATACAACATTGCCACCACAGATCTGTATCCCCAAATCACCTTGCAGGGGGCTGTGGGGTTTTTGTCCACCGATTTTGCCAGTTTGACCACGGGGGGCACGTCCACCTATGCCTTTGCGCCCATCATCCGGTGGCCGATTTTTGATTTGGGGCATGTTCAGGCCCGCATTGATGCCAGCGATGCGCTGGCCCAGCAAAAATTGGCGATGTTCCAAAAAACCGTTTTGGGTGCGTTAGAGGATATTGACACCGCCATGGTGCGGTTTTCGCGGGAGGAAGAGCGCCGCGCCCGCCTGTCCACAGCCGCGCGGGCCAATGCCAAGGCCGTGGGGTTGGCCGATGAACGCTATCGCGCCGGATTGGACAGTTTTCTGGACCTGCTGGATGCCCAGCAGCGACAGTTCGAATCCGAAGATCGTCTGGCCCAAAGCGAGGTGCAAAACGCCCTATATCTGGTGGCGGTGTATAAAGCGCTGGGTGGGGGTTGGGATTTGGGGGAAAAGGCGACGGAAAAACCCTGATGGTTGTTTCCCGTCCCGAGGGGGCCCTTTAGGGGCCGGTCCTCGGGGGGGTGGTGGTCATCTTCGGCGGATGATCTTTGCCCATTCGATGGCTAGATCCAACACGGGGATCATCAGGAGGGTGCTAATCGGGTCTCTCGTGATCAGGGAGACCGTAATGAAGAGGAAAACAAGTGTCCCCATTGAAAGGTTTCGGATCCCAGGGACCCGAGACTGAAAGAAAGCCGTGGCTTTCTTTGAAAATTGACGAAGGAACCTTTTCATTGAAAAGATGAGCGAAATGCCCCCCATTATGCCGTGCCGTGCCGTGCCGTGCCGTGCCGTGCCGTGCCGTGCCGTGCCGTGTCAAGTGTTTTTTGTTAAAAATTTTTGGCGAAATTTTTTTAAAAAAAATGTGTTGAAAATGATAGCTTATAGGATATATTTGGTTCATGATTAAAACAACCACAGGAAAAGCCGCCGATCAGCAGCATGCTGTGTGGATGGCCCATCCCGATTATGCTAAGGCGTATCAGGATTTGGCCCCCGAATTTGATGTTGTGTCGGAATTGATCAAAGCCCGCATGCACGCCGGATTATCCCAGCGCGATGTTGCCGAGCGTATGAATACCCCACAATCGGTGGTGGCCCGTTTGGAGGGAGGGGGACAAAACGCGTCCCTAAAAACACTGCAACGGTATGCCCAGGCCACGGGAACCCGTTTAAAAATTTCGTTTGAAACACTCTGAGGTTTTCATGACCCTAAAAACCATCACCCCCCTAGAGGCCAAAGCGTGGCTGGATCGCAACGAAGCCGTGTTGCTGGATGTGCGCGAGGCCGCCGAATACAAAGCCACCCACATCAGGGGCAGTCATTTGATCCCGCTGGGCCAACTCAGCGCAGCGCGGTTGCCCCGTGGCCATCACAAAAAAATCCTGATTCACTGTCAGGGGGGCAAACGGAGCGAGCGGGCCTGTACATCCCTGTTGGCGGAGCAAAGCGATTTGGATGTTTATAACATCGAGGGGGGTCTGGATGCGTGGGCGGCGGCGGGCTTGCCCATAGAAACGGGCACGGTGTTGCCCCTGAATCGTCAGGTACAGGTGGCGCTGGGCGTGTTGGTGGTGCTCTTCACGCTGGCAGGGTTTGGGGTGCATCCTTTGTTTCATGCCTTGGCCGGTTTGACGGGGTTGGGCCTGATCAATGCGGGCGTAACCGGATGGTGCGGTATGGCCATGCTGTTGTCCAAAATGCCGTGGAATCGGGATTAAACAATCACAATCCCATCACACCCCCCGCGCAGCAGCGTTAGCAAATCCCCGCGTTCTAACGCCACACAGCCCGCCGTGGGCCGTCCATCGCTGTGGGGCAGGTGCACAAACAGGGCGCTGCCCGCGTGGGGGATGGCGGGGGCATCATTGTATCCCATGACGATGATCAGATCGTAACAGGCATCATCTCGCCATAACGCCTCTGCGCTGTGGGCGGTTGGCAAAAGAACAGGGCGGTTATAGGCCGGCGCCGCCGGATCATCACACCATCCGGTGTTCAGGGTGATGGGAAAGACGGGCAGGGGGGTTGCGGGGCGACCTTCCCGATCTGGCCGGTAATACACGGCCCGAAAGGGAAAGTGTCCCATGGGGGTGGCACCGTCCCCTTCCCGTTTGGCCGTTGTCACGCCGCCGCGTCCCACTGTGCAGGGAAAAGTATGGTTTTGAACATGCAGATGGGTATAGGGTGGGGGCAGACAACAGGGGTTCTTGAGCATTGCGGCGGATTCCTTTAACACTAAACCGTGTATCGTTTGACAAAAGGCTTTCGCATGTCCCAAAAAATACGGGCGGATCAGCGTTTGGTGGCCCTGGGGCTGGCCGCATCCCGCACAGAGGCGCAGGGTAAAATTGCGTCAGGTTTGGTGTTTTGTCAAGGTCTGCCCCTGTCCAAGCCAGCAACCTTGGTGGATGTCAATGCCCATCTCACCTGCAAAGACCTAGAGGAAAAAACGTGGGTGTCCCGCGGGGGCAAAAAATTGGATCATGCGGTGAAAACCTTTGGGGTGGACCTTGGGGGGATGGTGGCGCTGGATGTGGGGGCCTCAACAGGGGGATTTACGGATGTTTTGTTGTTTTATGGGGCCGCGCGGGTGTACGCCGTGGATGTGGGGTATGGCCAGTTGGATCAACGCCTGCGCGAAGATCCCCGCGTTGTGGTGCATGAAAAAACCAACGCCCGAACCCTGAGCCGGCAACAGATTCCCGAGCCCATCGATGTCATCGTGTGCGATGCCAGTTTTATTGGCCTGCGAAAAGTTCTGGCGGCCCCGCTGGCCTTGGCCCGCTCTGGGGCCATGCTGATGGCGTTGATTAAACCCCAGTTCGAGGCCGCCCGTCATGACATCGGCACCAAAGGCGTGGTGTCCGATCCCCAAATCCATCTGGACGTGTGCAATGGGGTCATGGCGTGGTTGCATCACCAAAATTGGACCCCCCTGAACATCGTCGCCAGCCCGATTCGTGGCCCCGAAGGCAATCAAGAGTTCATAGTGTTGGCAAAATACAACAGTAGGTAGATTTTTATTTAAGAAATGCATCTTAGGGTTGTTGTTTACAAGAAGATGTGTTTTAGAAAAAATACTTCCTATGATTGCATGAGGTTTTGATTATGTCCCAGCACAAAAGTTCTTTGGTTTGTCGCAACGTTGTGGTGAATGGTCATCGCACCAGCATCCGGCTGGAACCGACGTTATGGCAGGCGTTGGATTATATTTGCAAAAGCCGATCCTGTCACATCAACGATATTTGCAGCGAGGTTGCAGATATGCAAACAGACGGGGGGTTTACCTCTGCAGTGCGGACTTTTGTTGTGTCATCGCTGCTGGAGACGTCTTTGGTATTATCCCGCAATGCGGGTAAAAAATCCGTGGGCGGGTTTGTGTCCATGCGGGCATAAAAAGAAAAACGGGGGCACCCGTGGATTACAGGGTGCCCTTTGTTGATGGCAAATCATTCAAACGCGCCGGATCCCGATAAAACGCCGTTTTCAGGGCCAAAGCCAGCGCTTTGTACGTCGATTCAACTTTGTGGTGGTTGTTCACCCCATACAGGTTTTCAACGTGCAGGGTGGTGCCAGAGCCCATGGCAAAGGCCTGAAACCATTCCCGAAACAGCTCTGTATCCATTTCCCCCAAACGGGGCTGAGAAAACGTCAGGTGCCAGATCAAAAAAGGACGCCCCGACAAATCAAGGGCCACGCGGGTCAAGGTTTCATCCATGGGCACATAGGCATGGCCATAGCGTTGGATGCCCCGTTTGTCCCCCAAGGCCTGTTTTAGGGCGGATCCGATGGCCCATCCCGTGTCCTCAACCGTATGGTGGGCATCAATATGCAAATCTCCCTCGGCCAAACAGGTCAGATCCATCTGGCTGTGTTTGGCCAGTTGATCCAACATATGATCCAAAAATCCAATGCCGGTTTTGATTGTCCGCTGCCCCGTGCCGTCCAGCGTCAAGGTCACCTGAATTTTGGTTTCTTGGGTGATGCGTTCCAGTGTGGCTGTGCGTGGGGTCATGGGCATTGTTCCGTTATGATGTCAGGGCAATAAAAGAAATCTGGCGGCCTTCGGCATCCGCCGTGCCGGCATGGGTGGCCCGCCGGTGGCTGTAAAAATCAGGATGTGTATAGGTATTGATCCCCAGATCATGGACATGGACCACACCAGCATCCCTGAGTTGTCCCATAATCATGCCGGCCATATCAAACAGAAAACGGTTTTCGCGGGTGTCATCAATCTGGAAAAAAACGTCTGCGGCGGGGTAACGGTCTAAAAACCGCTGGCGAAAGGCATCATCGACCTGATAACTTTCTTGGCGAATGCAGGGCCCCAAAACAGCATACAGGTGGGGGGGATTTCGGGTCATGGACGCCACGCAGCGTTCCACAATGTTCTGGTAAACGCCCGGCCACCCAGAATGAACGGCCCCGATGCGCCGTGTGTCATCCGCGTAAAACAGCACACATCCACAATCCGCCGTTTTGATCCCCAGCCCGATTTGGGGTGCGGCGGTGATCCAGCCATCGCCGTTTAGGGTGTCCGAGGGGGGAACATCAACACCATGAACCACATCCCCGTGGATTTGATTTAACAAAAGAAGGTCAGGGATCGCATGATGGGATGCAACGACCTCAGCAGAGGCACCTTTGCCGCCAAAGCCATGAATAACATGGGGAAACGGGTCAAATAAGGGACTGGTGATGAACATACCCCCTTAGACTATCACAGCCCTAAACATCACGCAAATGATGTAAAAAACGTGCAGTCAGGGTATTTTGCTGATCATATTCCTGATGAAGGGCATCCAGTAGGGTTTGGGTGTTTTTGGGTTGGGGGGATGGATGCGCAACAAAGCGAATGCTTTTCATCAGTCCAGAAAGGGTTTTTTCGTTGTCTTGGGCATGCAGCTTTTTTTTCTGTTGGTTTTTTTTATAGGATAAAAAATCAACCAGCGACGGCACGGTCACAGCGTGCGCACCGTCGGTAAAAAACGACCTCATGAGATCTGCGTACATCGTCATGGAAAACAATCAAACCACCCAAGCCGCTAGTATACACAGCAAAAGGTAAAAAATGGGTTGACGGGGGGGACTAAGCGGCTAAGGCTTCTCTTAAAGGCTGTAAAATGTCCAAAGCATCTTGCAGGGCAACGATGTCTTCGTGATTGTCAACGTCCTCTAGGGTGTAGAGGATAAAATGCAAAAGGTTATACAGATTTTTGGCCACGTGGTCGCTTTGATCAATACTTTCCGATAAACTGATCAGGGATCCCTTGGCGAGGCTAATGGTGTAAAAAAATTGCCGCGTGTTGGCAACAGAGCCATAATACAGGGCTTTTTTCAAACAATCCAAAACATCATCAAACATAACAATGACGTCGGATGTTTTCAGGGTTTCTAGGGTTTTATAAGAGTACATAACCAATCCTTGAACAATACGGTCTTGCCACAATGTTTGCAAAAGCTGTGCCAGAAATGGTACAAAGGCCTTTTGACATCAAACAGGATTGTCCCCATGATTGCCCATTTAAAAGGACAGGTTCACGCCCTGTCAGAGGATAACGTGGTCCTTGATGTCTCTGGTGTGGGGTATCGTGTTTTTTGCCCATCGCCAGTTTTGTCAAAATTGTCTGTGGGACAAAACGATGTCTTTTTGTTGACGGATTATGTTGTGCGCGAAGACGGCGTCAGCGTCTTTGGGTTTGACAATGCCCAGCAACAAACGTGGTTTCATTACCTCAGTCGTGTTCAGGGCGTGGGAAAAAAAATTGCCCTTGCCCTCCTTTCGGCCTTTGCGCCCGAGGATTTACAAAGAATTGTTCAGGTGCAGGATCAGCGCACCTTGACCCGCGCCGATGGTGTGGGGCCTAAGCTGGCGGCGCGGATTGTCACCGAGCTGAAAGATGTTGTCGCCAAGGGGGCGTTATTGGTTTCCGCCGCACCCAGTGGGACCGGCGCTGTGTCGGCTGAGCAACAGGTGGAACACGATGCCGTTTTGGCTTTGGAACAGTTGGGGTATAGCCGCGCGGACGCTTATGGCCTGTGTGAGCGGGCCCAAAAGGAAAATCCTGCGGCGGCCGACAGCACGCAGGATCTGATTCGTGCGGCCCTGCGGCAGGTGGCACGGGTTTAGAGGAAAGGTTCGTATTGTTATGACGGATGCCCCCCTAAAAACCGGCGTTGCCGTCATTAAACACCAGATGGCGTCCCTGCCCGAGGCCCCAGGGGTTTACCGCATGCTGGCGGAGGATGAAACAGTCCTGTATGTGGGCAAGGCCAAGTCCCTGAAAAAACGGGTTGTGGCCTATACGCGGCCAGAGGCTTTGCCGATGCGTCTGCAACGCATGGTGGCCCTGACGCGGGCCATGGTTTTTGTTGTGACCGACAGCGAGCAAGAGGCTTTGCTGCTGGAAAGCAATCTGATTAAAAAACTCAAACCCCGCTATAACATTTTGCTGCGGGATGATAAGGCCTATCCGTATATTTTCATTCCCACAGACCATCCCTATCCCGCCATGGTGAAACATCGTGGGGCCCGTTCCCGATTGGGGCATTATTTCGGTCCCTTTGGATCGGCAGGGGCGGTGGATCAGACCATAGAGGCTTTGCAAAAAGCCTTTTTGCTGCGTTCCTGTCAAGATCATGATTTTGCCCATCGCTCCCGCCCCTGTTTGCAGTATCAGATCAAACGATGCACGGCCCCCTGTGTGGGGTATATTTCCAAAGAGGCTTACGCGGATCAAGTGTCTGATGCTGTGGATTTTTTAAAGGGAAAAAATGCCGAGATTCAAAAAAAACTCTCAAAGACCATGTTTGCCGCCAGTGATGCCCAAGATTTTGAAATGGCGGCGCTGTATCGGGATCGGATTGCCAGCCTGAGCCGGATTCAGCAACATCAAAATGTCCACACCGCGGCCCTGGGGGATGCGGATATTTTGGCCATGGCCCGCGGGGCCGGCAAAACGTGCATTCAAATTTTTTTCTTTCGGGGGGGCAGTCATTACGGAAACCGTGTGTTTTTTCCCAAACATGGGGAAGACAGCGACGATGCCACCATGATGGCCGCGTTTTTGGCCCAGTTTTATACGGGCGTTGTGCCCCCGTCAGAGATTTTGGTGTCTGTTTTGCCCAAAGATCAAAAGGTTTTACAGGATATGCTGCATCAATGCGCGGGGCATGCGGTGTCCATTGTGTGTCCCAAGCGCGGGGAAAAGGAAAAAATTGTCGCCGCCTGTTTAAAAAATGCAGAGGCGGCCTTGGCCCGAACCCTTTCGGAGATGGAAAATCATCACGATATGCTGGCCCGCATTGGACAGGTGTTTGATTTGCCCCATCCGCCCCAGCGTATCGAGCTGTATGATAACAGTCACATTCAGGGGGCCTATGCCTTGGGGGCCATGGTGGTGGTGGGGCCCTCGGGGTTGGAGAGGTCAGCGTATCGAACCTATAAAATGAACGTTCAGGATCTGGATACGCGGGATGATTATGCCATGATGCGCCAGATGATGCATCGTCGGTTAACGGGCAACCAGCCTTTGCCGGATTTGATGATTATTGATGGGGGGCTGGGGCAACTGAGCGCGGTTTTGGAGGTTTTTGGCAAACACGCGTTGGATATACCCGTGGTGGCCATGGCCAAGGGGCCGGATCGCAACGCGGGGCGCGAGGTTTTTTATCAGCCAGATAAACCCCCCTTGAGCTTGGATCCCAGAGACCCCGTTTTGTACGATCTGCAGCGTTTGAGGGACGAGGTTCACCGGTTTGCCATAACACGTCACCGCAAACGCCGTGAAAAATCCCTTCGTGAGAGCGCCTTGGATGATATCGCCGGTGTGGGGCCCAGCCGCAAGCGGGCTTTGCTTTCCCATTTTGGCAGCGCGGATGCCGTGAAGCGGGCATCTTTACAAGATCTAGAGCGAGCCCCCACCATCAGCAAAGCGCTGGCGAAAAAGATTTTTGAGGGGTTTCAACCGTCGTAGGGGGTTTTTATCGAAAGAAGGCGTGAATGGCGGCTTCGGATGCGATATAAATAAAATAGGTGGCGGCGGCGGAAACCGCCATGCCCAGCAGCAGAATCAGGCCGTCTCTCTCAATTAAGCTCATAGACAGCAGGGCAATGGCCCATCCAGGAGGCATGTTGCCCACAATGGGAATGGGTAATATTAAAATAAAGGCCATGACAAAGATGACCAGCGCCGTAAAAATCCGCATGGCATGATTGTTCAGACAGTGATAGCGGGGGCGGATAAATTTTTCCAGTTTGCGCAGTCTGGGGATGGCTTTTTGGGAAATTTCCAAAAGTTTCATGCGGGGCAAGGGGCGATTGCGAACGGCCCGCGGCAGCCAAGGGGTTGTCTGACCAAGGGCCATTTGCAGGGCCATGATCATGATCATCACCCCCGTTACACCAGCCACACCAGGAACCATGGGGATACAGTTGGGCAAAACCCACAGCAGCATGCCCAGTCCATAAACCCTGTCCCCCAAACTATCCAGAAAGCTTTGGATGGTGATGGTTTGGTGGTGATCACGATCCAAAACGTTAATGATCAGCTCCGATGTACGCAGGGGAATTTTTTTGTCAGAAGCATCGGTCATAGTGGCCTGCCGAGGGTTAAATCTATACCCCAGAGTATACGGAAAAGCTGAGGCCCCTGCAACGGGCAACTTCACACGTGGAAGGATTCCCCGCAGCCACATTTCCCCTTTTCGTTGGGATTGCGGAAAATAAAGCCCGAGGCGGTGTCGGTTTCCTCAAAATCCATCTCTGTACCCAGCACATACATCAGGGCCTTGGGATCAATCAGCAACAAAAGATCATCCATGACCACTTTTTCGTCAAAGGGCTGGGTGTCATAGGCATAAGAGAGTTTATAGCGCAGGCCCGAGCAGCCCTTGGTTTCCAAACCAATACGCAGGCCCAGAGGGGCATCGCCCTCCTTCGCATGCATCAGATGCAAAACCCGACGTTTGGCACTGTCTGTGATGGTGATGGGGGATCGCATATCAGGCCGCCGGTGCCTCTGAGGCTGTTTTTTGGGATTGTTTTTGTTTGTAATCGGCAATGGCGGCCTTGATGGCATCCTCCGCCAGAATGGAGCAATGAATTTTCACAGGGGGCAGGGCCAGATGGTTGGCAATGTCCGTGTTTTTCAGAGTTTCGGCTTCGCTTAGGTTTTTCCCCTTTAACCACTGGGTGGCCAAGCTGCTGGAGGCAATGGCAGACCCGCACCCGAAGGTTTTGAATTTGGCATCCTCAATCACCCCATCATCGTTGACGCGGATTTGCAGTTTCATAACGTCACCGCAGGCGGGCGCCCCGACGAGGCCCGTACCAACGTGGTCATCCATTTTATCCAAAGACCCTACGTTGCGGGGGTTATTGTAGTGATCCAGAAGTTGGTTGCTGTAAGCCATGATAAAAACTCCGTTTTTTTGTGAGTGGTGAGTGGTGAGTAGTGAGTGGTTTAGTCGTTAGGGTTTGTTTTTAAGTGACGTGCGTAACGCGCGAAGGCTTTTATGAAGAGAATCGATGAGAGATTTTAGGGGGTTTGCTTGTTGTTCGTTGGTAAAATTCAGGGTTTCTGACAAAAGGAGTTGCGTTTCAAGTTCATTGAGGGATCCTATGGAAATACTGATAAAGTTTATAAAATCGTCTGTACTGTGCCGTGTATGGCCTTCCGCGATGTTCGAGGGGATAGACACGGCTGCACGGCGCATCTGAGAGGTTAACCCATACTTTTCTTCTTGGGGAAAAGACACTGTAATCTGATAAATCATTTTCGCTAAATCCATAGCGTCCTGCCAAACCCGTAATTCTTTAAAGTTATGAATCATTCCTCTACTCACCACTCCCTACTCCCCATTCACCATCAATGTCCTGTCCATTGAATGGTGCGTAGATCAATACCTTCTTCTTTGACCATTTCCCACAGGGGGGACATGGCGCGTAATTTGGTGACAGCGGCGATGAGCGAGGCCGCGGCCTGACGCACTTCGTCTTCTGTGGTAAAGCGGCCAAAGCCGATGCGCAAACTGGTATGGGCCAGCTCTTCCTCCACACCCAAGGCCCGAAGCACATAAGAGGGCTCTAAAGAGGCAGAGGTACAGGCGGACCCCGAAGACACCGCAAGGTCCTTAATGGACATCATGAGGGATTCTCCCTCAACAAAGGCAAAGCTAATGTTGAGGTTGCTTGGGATACGGCTTTGTTTATCACCATTGATATGAAGGTCTGTTAATGCATCGCTTAAAAGGCTCAGAAAAAGATCACGGTAAGACGTGAGGCGGGTATTTTCTTCGGTCATTTCGGTTTTGGCCAGACGGCAGGCTTCACCCAAACCAACACACAGGGGGGTGGGCAGGGTTCCTGAGCGCATGCCCCGCTCTTGCCCGCCCCCATGAATGATGGCGGAAAGACGAACCCGTGGATTGCGGCGACGCACATACAGGGCGCCGATGCCTTTGGGTCCATAGAGCTTGTGGCCCGATACACTGAGCAGATCAATGTTCATAGCCTCTACGTCTAGGGGAATTTTTCCTGCCGCTTGGGCCGCATCGGTATGAAAGAAAACTCCGCGCTCTCGGCACAGCTTTCCGATTTCGGCCAAGGGTTGGATCACCCCAATTTCATTATTCACCGCCATAATGGACACAATGGCCGTTTGGTCCGTTAAGGATTGCGCCAGCAGGTCAAGGTCAATCAATCCGTTGGGCATCACGGGCAGGTAGGTGACTTTAAACCCCTCTTCCTCTAGGTGACGGCAGGCATCCAGAACACATTTGTGTTCGGTGACGCAGGTTACAATATGATTTTTTTTGCCCTTGTAAAAAGTGGCCACGCCTTTAAGGGCTAAGTTGTTGGATTCCGTGGCGCCAGAGGTGAAAATGATATCTTTGGCATCGGCGCCGATGAGGGCGGCGATCTGCTCTCGGGCGATAAGGGTGGCCTCTTCGGCCTCCCACCCATATTCATGATTGCGGGAATGGGGATTGCCAAATTTTTCGGTAAACCAAGGGATCATGGCCTCAACCACTCTGGGGTCGCAGGGGGTCGTGGCCTGATAGTCCATATAAATGGGTCTTTGGCGGGGGGCGGCGGTGGGGAGCGTGTAAATGTTATTCATAAGAATGTTTAGGCAACCTTTTGAAGATGATTGGTTTTTTGAATCAATGATAACCAAGATTGTGAGAAGTCAAAAAGATCTTGGGCCGTGGTGGCATGGCCGCTGCTGATGCGCACGGCGCAGGCGGCATGGCTTTGGGAAAACCCCATGGCGCTTAGAACCGGAGAGGGCGTGATTTTCCCCGATGAACAGGCCGCCCCCGAAGAAACAGACAGCCCCGCCAGATCACAATGAATGATCTGCGTTTCCGCCGGCACGTCAGGCATGATGACGCAGGTGGTGCTCGGAAGGCGCGGTGTGGTTTCCCCCACGATGATGCCGCCGCACTCTTTCAGTGTGGTTTCCATGGCATCGTGAAGGGGTCTCAGATGGCTTTGATCGGATAGAACGTCACAAAGGGCGGTGAGGCCCGCAAGGGCAACAGTGTTTTCGGTGCCGGCGCGGCGGCGGTGTTCTTGGCTGCCCCCAAACATCAGGGGATCAAGGCATTCTGCGCATCGCGAAACAATGGCGCCTATCCCCTTGGGCCCCCCGACTTTGTGAAAAGCAACGGTGGCGAAGTCACAATAGGGCAAAACGTCATCCAGAGACATTTTTCCAAAGGCCTGAACCATATCGCAGTGCAGAGAAACGCCGGCGTTGTAGGCCAGATTGGCAATCTCATCCATGGGCTGAATGACACCGGTTTCATTGTTGGCCACCATGATGGAAATCAGGGCAGGCTTGCGCTGTTTGATTAACGTTTCAAGGGCGGATACATCCACCAGACCATTGGGTGTAACGGGGATGGTGCCGGCGATATGGGGATTGTTCATCACCGAGGCATGCTCCACCGCGCTGCATAAAATCGTTTGCCCCGCGAAGGTATTGAGGATGGTGGCATTGGCTTCACTGCCCCCGCTGGTGAAAACGATTTGTCCGGTTTTGATGTTCAGCCTTTTGGCGAGGGTTTCACGGGCCGCCGTGACAATACGCTTGGCGGCCACGCCATCACGGTGGACGGACGAGGGATTGCCGAAAAGGTCCATGGCCTGCATCATCGCCTCTTTAACGGCGGGACGCAGGGGGCTGGTGGCGTTATAATCCAGATAAATCCGTGTCATGACACCCTCACCTGCTTTTCAGGTGTGGATGGGGTCAGGCGTTTGTCACACACATCCGACAGCGTCACGGTGGCCAGAAAAGTATAGATGTTGGCCCCCAGCGCTGCCCATAAATCGTGGGTCAGGCATTTGGCATTTTCCTTCATGCAGCCCCGTCCGGAATGGCAACGGGTGATGGTGATGGGCTCGTCCACGGCGGTGATGATATCGGCAATGATGGTTTTTTCAGGGGGGTGGCGTAATTGATAACCCCCGCCGGGCCCGCGTGTGCTTTCCACAATACCCGCGCGTCTGAGTTTGGCAAAAAGCTGTTCCAAATAGGGCAAAGAAATGGCCTGACGTTCCGCAATATCCTTTAGCGTCACGGGCTGAGGCCCCGATTGCACCAAATCGACGCAGGACATCACCGCATAGCGACCTTGGGTATTTAATTTCATTGCCTTAAATCCTGTGGGTATGGTACAGAGTTTCACAATCGTTTTCTACTCTACAGTACCTTAGTAAAACAGTCAACAATTATGCCTGAAATTATGATCAGTGGTCCTGCGGGCCGCTTAGAGGCCCGTTATCATCCCTCCCAAACGGCGGGGGCCCCCATGGCTCTTATTTTGCACCCTCATCCAAATCCAGAGGGGGAGATGATGCATCGGGGCACCATGAACAACAAGGTGACCTACGCTTTGTTTCATACCCTAGCAAAGGCTGGTTATTCCACGTTGCGGTTTAATTTTCGTGGGGTGGGAAAATCTCAGGGGGCTTATGACAAAGGTGAGGGAGAGCTGGCCGATGCGGCGGCCGCCATGGATTGGCTGCAGTCCCAAAATGCTGAGGCCAAATATGCCGTGGTGGCGGGGTTTTCCTTTGGATCGTGGATCGCCATGCAGCTGCTGATGCGCCGTCCTGAGATTTTTCGCTTTATTGCGGTGGCGCCGCCGGCCAATAAATATGACTTTACGTTTTTGGCCCCCTGCCCTTCCTCTGGGATGATGCTGCTGGGGGATCAGGATGATATTGTCACGGAACCCAGTGTGCGCCAGCTGGCCACAAAATTGTCCCGTCAAAAGGGGATTAAGGTGGACTATCGTTTGTTGTCGGGTGTGGATCACTATTTCACCAACCGTCTGGACGATTTGGTGTATAACGTCAGCGATTATTTAGAAACCATTGGTTAGGGAGTTTTCTCATGACATCTGCTTTTGCCCAGACATCCACGGTATCTCCTTCCTCTTCGGTGGCCCCTGTGGGCGCCCCTCAAGAGGGTTTGGCGAGTTTTATTCCTTTGTTAATTATTTTTGGGGTTTTTTGGTTGTTGGTGATTCGTCCCCAAAGCAGACGGATGAAGGATCAAAGAGTGATGATCCAAAACCTGAAGCGCGGCGATGAAATCGTCACATCTGGCGGCATTATCGGCAAGATTGATCGTGTTGTGGATGAAGGTGAAGTCACGGTGAAAATTGCCGATGGCATCACCGTGCGTTTGGCCCGTCAAAGTGTGGCGGCTTTGCTGAGTAAGCCTGAACCGGTGAATGAAAACAGCCCCCCGCTGTCTTCTGATAAAAAAGCCCTCAAGAACAAAAAAGAAAAAAAGGCTTCCCAGAATACCCCTCAAGGTCAAGAGGAAGAGACCTCTGCGGATTCAGAGCAAGCCACACGGAAAGTCGTTGACTGATGTTGTACCCTAAAAAGTCCACGTACTTAATCTGTTTTTTGATTATTGTTTTGGGCATATCCGTGGCTTTGCCCAGTGCGCTGAGCGTTTCGCAGCGGCAGTCTTTGCCTTCGTGGTTTCCGTCGCAGACGGTTAATTTGGGGCTGGATTTGCAAGGCGGGGTGTATGTGCTGTTGCAGGCCAATATGGAAGAGGCCAAACAGTCCCTTTGGCAGGATCTCCGATCGGGCGCGGCGGCGGCTTTGCGGGAAGCCGGAACCTTTCCCCTATCTGTTGTGGGCGGGGATAAGGGCTTGACCTTTACGTTCGAGAACAAAGCCCCCATGGAAAAAATCACGGAAACCATCCGCGGTGTTGCGGGCAATGATTACGCGGTAAAAGCAGATCAGGGCGTGGTGCGCGTATCGCTGAGCGAAACGGCCGAAAAAACTTTTGAAAAAGACATGATGCAAAAGGCCCTAGATACCCTGCGGGTGCGGCTGAATGAAACGGGTTTGAAAGAACCCTCGGTCCAGCAGCAGGGTAAAGATTTAATCAACGTTCAGTTTCCTGGGGTTGAAGATCCTGCGCGTATTAAAGAGATTCTGGGACGCACGGCCAAGCTGTCCTTTCATTTGGTGGATGAATCCTTAAGTCAAGAGTACAATCAGTCCGTTCGTCTGCCTGCATCGAAAATGGCCCTGCGGATGAAGGGTGACGGGGATGCCATGCCCATGGTTTTGGTGTTAGAGCGCCGCGCCATGGTGACGGGGGAGATGTTATCCTCAGCCTCCACCAGTTTTCAGGATGGTTTGCCCGTGGTGGCCATTCGCTTTAATACTGTGGGGGCCAAGCGTTTTGGGCAGGCCACAGCGGAAAACGTTAATCGTCGCTTTGCTATTGTTTTGGACAAAGAGATTATCAGTGCCCCTGTGATTCGGGATGCTATTCCTGGGGGGAATGCGGTGATTTCCGGTGGGTTTACGGCGGAAAGCGCGGGGGATCTGGCCCTGTTGCTGCGCTCCGGATCCTTGCCCGTCACGTTAAAGGTGATTGAAGAGCGCACCGTTGGGGCCAGCCTAGGCGCCGATGCCATTCGTCTGGGTCAGCAGGCCAGTGTGATTGGCCTGATTGTGGTGATGCTGATTATGACGGTTGTTTATGGATTGTTTGGGATTTATGTGGCGCTGGCTTTGCTGATCAATATGGTTCTGCTGATGGCCGTTCTGGTGATGGCGCAGGCCACCCTGACGTTGCCTGGTATTGCGGGGATTATTTTGACCCTAGGGATGGCGGTGGATACCAACATTTTGATTTTTGAGAGGATTCGGGAAGAGTGCCTCGGCGGCCTGTCGCTGGGTCAATCGCTCTCTCAGGGATATCATCATGCCATGACCACGATTATTGATGCGAATATGACAACGTTCATTTCCTCAGCCGTTTTGCTGATGTTTGGGACGGGTCCTGTGAAGGGCTTTGCCACCACGTTGATTTTTGGTCTGATCACATCCTTATTTACGGGTGTGGTGTTGACCCGTTTGATGATCGTGCGTTGGTATCACCGTCAAGGAAAACAGGTCAGATTGCCGATTTTGGCCCATGTTCAGGGAAAAAACGAACAAAAACCCGCATAATGATTTCGGCATACAAACAAAAAGGCCCCCCGAAGGGGGCCTTTCGTCGTTAACACACCTTAAGAATGCACCTTTAGAAAGGGGGGGTTAAGCCCGCTTCTTCTTTTTTGGCGTTTCAGAGATGTTGAACTGGGACAACATCTGCTGCAAGGTTGCGGCCTGATCCGAAAGCGATCGGACGGATGAGGTCACTTCCTCTACCAACGCTGCGTTTTGCTGGGTGGATCGGTCAATGCTGTTGATGGCAGAGCCGACTTCTTCCACACCGGCGGCTTGCTGTTCGCTGGTGCTGCTGATGGTGCTGATCATGCCTTCGACAGATTGAACTTTATTGACGATTTCCTCCAGACGTTTGGCAGATTGGGTAACGATCTGCACCCCTTCGTCGACGCGGTGTGTGCTGTCCTCAATCAAGGTTTTGATTTCGGAAGACGATTGGGCACTGCGTTGGGCCAAGCTGCGGACTTCACTGGCCACCACGGCAAAGCCTTTGCCGGCTTCTCCGACACGGGCGGCCTCGACAGCGGCATTCAGAGCCAGCAAGTTGGTTTGAAACGCAATTTCGTCAATTACGGTCACGATATCCTTAATTTTGGTCGAGGATTCATGAATCCGCTGCATGGCAACGGCCGCTTCGGAAACAATGCGCTCCCCTTCTTTGGCAGCTTCGCTGGTTTCAAGGACCGAGGTGCGGGCTTGGGCTGCAACCCCAAGGTTTTGACGGATGGATTCAATCAACTCTTGGGACGATGCTGATGTTTCCTCAACAGCCGCCGCCTGTTGTTCGGTACGAGACGCCAGATCATCACTACCAGTTGCCAGTTCGGCAGAGGCACTGCTGACCACCATACCCAATTCATCAAGCTGAATCATAATGTTGCGCAGTTTTGTCACCATGGTGTTGATGTTGTTTTGTAATTCCGCAAAGGCCCCGCTGTAATTACCATCCATTTCACGGGTTAAATCCCCATCGGCAACGGATTGCATCACATCTTTGACCTCAACTAGCGTTTTGTCCACGGTGCAGATGACAGCGTTTAATCCTTCGCTGAGGGTGCGAACGAAGCCGTCTTTGCCCTCTAGGCTGATGGTTTGGCTGAAATCTCCGCTGGCCGCATACTCGACAATTTTGGCAATTTCAGATTCTACCATCAGGTTATCGGTACGATCATCCCACTC
>JBIIHL010000060.1:0-6945 GCA_044235825.1 Alphaproteobacteria bacterium
TAGTGTTTCCACTTTATTCCCGTACTGGCCTGCGAACGGCGCCTAGCGTCGCTCACCTAGATTCACTAGGCATCGCTCCGCTAGGCTTGTTCTCGGCTCAGTACGAAAATAAATTGAAAACACTATAGTATTTTCACTATACCCCTCTAATTCCATACTGACTTGCGAACGGCGCCTAGCTTCACTCACCTAAACATGGGACAGAAACCATAGTGTTTCCAACACCTTGATATTCCCCCGCTCTCTTTAACGAAAAAAAGGCCAAGGGAATATCCCTTGGCCTTCAAGAATGGTCTGTTTAAAAAGACCTACTGGGCAGCAGGCTGCTCAGGAGCGGCAGGGGCCGCAGCGGCAGAGAACTCAAAAGCAAGTTCTGTACGACGGTTTTTCCACAGACACTCAATGCGCTTGACGCGTTTTTTAACATCGTCACAACGAACCACCAAGTCATCATAGGCCAAACCTTTCAGCTCGGTGGACTGAACATCTTTGTAACCGTTCTGGGTCAGGTAATCCAAAACAGCTTGGGCACGTCTTTCAGAGAGTTTCTGGTTGTACGCGCGGGTTCCGATGGGGTCTGTGTAACCAATAATGCGGGCATTTTTAATGGTGCCAGATTTCAGAGCGGCCAGAACGCGATCCAGTTTTTCTTTTTCAGAAGGTTTGATGTTGGATTTGTCAAAATCAAAGTAAACGGTTGCTTCTTCGGTGGTCACAGCACCGCCAGCAAACAGATTTTCTTGTGTTTTTTGAACTTCTGTTGTGGTGGCACAAGGATCATTGGCTTGGGTCCACTTTGTGCGAACACAGTTACCGGATTTGGCAAAAACAGGTTGACCATTTTTATCGTACACAGAATCACGGTTAGCACCTTCTGCTTTGGCGGCCACGACAGAGGCCAACGCCATAACAAGGCCCAAACATAAACATTTTAACTTTGACATAACAGAAACCCCTGCATTTTTTCTTTGTGAATGGATATAGGGCTTGAAAAAACAAGCTTTGGATTAGATGCATAAGCCATTCTGCACAAACTTGCAACGAATTTTGATGATCCTGATCCCCTGAAAGGATGAAAACTGTTGTTTATTTGTCACGCATGACGTGAGATTTGCCTTTGAAAACGTCGCTCTAAACAGGAAAAAATACGATTGCTGACAAGGGAAAGGGCGAAATACAGCACGCACGCCAAACCATAAAATTCAAAAGGACTATAGGTTCGGGCAATCAAGGTACGGGTGACACCTGTGAGTTCCATCAACGTAATGGTGCTGGCCACCGCACTGCCCTTGATGAGCAAAATCCATTCATTATTAAGCCCCCCTAGGCTGTTGCGCAGCGCCAAAGGAAGGACAATACGATACGCCATCACAACAGGAGACATTCCAAAGGCACGCGCCGCATCCAAGCTGTTTTTGGGGATGGCCTGAATGCCACCGTACAAAATTTCCGAAATATAGGCGCTGGCATTAAGCGTCAGAGCCACCAAGGCGCAAACCCAAGGTTCCGCCAAGCCTCCTTGCCATAAAAAACTGTGTTGAATGGTTTCAAATTGGGAAAGGCCATAATACAAAAGAAACAGCTGAACCAACAGGGGCGTACCCCGAAAAAAGAAACTATAAGCCAGCACCGTTTCTTTTAAAAAAGAGATCCCTGAAAACCGAAAGGCCAGCCAAACCAGACTGAGCACAAAGGCCACGCTATACGATAAAGACACCAGCAAGATGGTTTGCACGAACCCTGAAAAAACGTCCGGCAGGGCGGCCAGAAAAACCTCTTTTTCAATCATAAAGGCCCGTTTTCTTCTCAGGGGTTGGGATTTTGGATTCGGGATCTTGGGCTTGGGATCCTCGGCGCTGCATCCACCCGCAAAGCCAAAGGGTCCCCTCGAACAAAACCCACAACGGCAAGGCCAAAGCCAGCTGACTGATCACATCCGGCGGGGTAATCACAGCCGCCACCATCAAAATGGCGACAAACACGTGACGGCGGTACTGTTTCAGGCGGTCCAGCCCAATCACATTGCGGTAAATCAAAATGGCCAAAACCAACGGGAACAAAAACGCCACACCAAACGCCAAAAGAATATGCAAAATCAATCCAAAATAATCATCCATTTTGGGATCAATTTGAATGGGCAGACCCTCTTGGCTTTGAAAACTCAGGAAAAAATGCCACGCCAAGGGAATCACCCCAAAATAGGCCAGCAACAAACCCATGACAAACAAAACGGGGCCCGCAATAAAAAATCCCCGCACAATTCCTTTTTCACGGGGGTAAAGACCAGGGGCGAGAAAGGCCCAAATCTGATAAAGGAAAATCGGCAGGGATAAAATCATCCCCCCCCAAAGGGCCGTTTTTAGGTACACCACAAAGGCCTCTGTCAGGCCTGTATACATCAAACGCCGCCCCTCTTCATCCCCAAAAGCATGCCGCAGGGGTGCCGCCAGCATCTGATAGATATCCTGAACAAAGCCATAACACAGCAAAGAAAACCCCATCCATGACCCCACAGCCACCATCAGGCGGCGCCGCAGCTCTTGCATATGGGCCAGCAGGGGCTGCTGAGGCAAATCGGAGTCCAAAGGAGGTTCAGACGTGGTATTCATAAAACATCACGGCTGAGGCCCCTCGTCCTTTGGGGACGCAGGGGGTTTTAAGGGGGAATCGGGGGTCACATCTCTGTAAAACCCTTTTACATCGCGATAAACGCCCGAGCGATCCATGGATTCATGAAACTGGGTTTTCACATCGTGCCAGTGCATTTGCAACGAGCGGATCCACGTCCCTGCCTTTCCGGCCATAATCACCATGTCTTTGGGGCCCAACAACACCAAAGCCCCCACAGCCACCACGAGCAATTCTGTCCAAGAAACCCCGAACATCCCTAATCATCCAGGCCATCAAACAAGGCCGTGGACAAATAGCGCTCCGCCGAAGAGGGCAGGATCACAACAATCATTTTTCCTTTGTTTTCCGAACGACTGGCCACCTGAATGGCCGCCCACAGGGACGCACCAGAGGAAATGCCCACGGGCATGCCCTCGCTACGAGCCACCAAACGGGCGGTGGCAAAGGCATCATCGTTGCTGACCCCAATAATTTCATCAATAATGCCGGTGTTTAGGATATCTGGCTTAAAACCCGCCCCAATCCCCTGAATTTTGTGGGGACCCGGGGTGCCACCGCTCAGGACGGGGCTGTCTTTGGGCTCCACCGCCACCATCTTAAGCGTGGGCTTTTTTTCTTTCAGGGTTTCGCCAAGGCCCGTGATGGTGCCACCGGTGCCAACGCCGGAAATGATGATATCCACGGCGCCGTTCGTGTCTTTCCAGATTTCTTCGGCGGTTGTGCGGCGATGAACGTCGGGGTTGGCTTCATTTTTAAACTGTTGCAACATCACGGCGCCCGGCAAGTCTGCCAGCAGCTCTTCCGCCTTGGCAATGGCCCCCTTCATCCCCAAGCTGGCGGGGGTTAAATGCAATTCGGCCCCCAGCAAACGAAGCATTTTTCGGCGTTCCATGGACATGCTCTCGGGCATGGTCAAAATCAGACGGTATCCCTTGGCCGCCGCCACAAAGGCCAACGCAATACCGGTGTTGCCAGAGGTGGGCTCCACCAAGATGCCCCCTTTTTTTAAGATGCCCGCCCGTTCCGCCGACTCAACCATCGCCCGTCCAATGCGGTCTTTCACGGATGACAAGGGGTTAAAAAATTCAAGCTTTCCCACCACATCGGCCTGCAGGGCCATCTGTGCGGTTAATTTGGGAAAACGCACCAAAGGGGTTTTCCCAATGGTATCCAGAAAACTGCTGTGAATGGTCATAACAAGCCCTCGTAAAAAACCCTACGTCATGCCATGATTTATAATCGCAATTTGGGGCCCTGTCTATGGGGAACGGGGGCCTTTGCTGATCCCTGTTTCGCGTGCCCCCCGCTTAGAAAAATCATGAATGATTGCCCCTATCACGGCGTCGTTGGACAGGTCGTCCCCCACTGGGGTTTTAAGGCCGTAGTCCAAGCGGGGGGTGTACCTGTATCACCCCTACGGCACGGTGGGCGGGGTGGTTTTATACGAATGTCCCACCGGTAAATTCGCCGTCAAACCCCATTTGTGGGCGAGGTAGCCTTCGATTTTTTTCCGTATTTCCAAATCATTTCCGGCATCGGTGACAATTATAACCTCTGACAAAACAATATGTGCATGACGCTGCGGGCTTATCTGCTTGCCGAGAATATAACCATTGGTATTCGTATTGGGTACTGCAAGATTGTTAGTTTTACCTTCAAGCTCCCCGTTTCTGAAAATCCCCCATCCACTTGTATCGTTCTGGAAAGCCATAATCTGGGCTTGTCCAAATACATATTGCGTTCCAGTGGACAGATCATAAGAAGTAAAAGCACTTGACGCATAATAATATGGATAACTTGCACCAAGGCGACTTGAGGACTTGATATAGTGAATAGCCCCGACATCGGTAAACCCGTTAGTAGGCTTACCAGAAATGGTAGGGCTGTATGAACTGGGCGTTCCATTTGGCTGAAATACCCAAAACAGAGCGTGGCTCGTGTTGCCCCGCATTACAGTGGTGTTGATAATGAGGTTATCGTTAACCCCGTCAAAGAGGATACCTGGGCGAGTCCCAGACAGTGCAACAGCATCGTAAATTGGTTGATTGGTCGGTGTTCCTTGCGAGGCACTGCCCCCTTCTGTGCCTTTGTTTGACCAAGCTGCCACCGTTGTATTGTTCCCAGAATTTCCGAGCGAACCCTGGTCGGCCGCATCAAACCATCCCACGGGTGGGGTGGAGAGATCCCCCGGCACCCAATTTTCAATCGTATTGCTGGCCATGGTATAGGCGGAGGTTCCGCCCGCGTTGGTGCCGGCGGCGGCGCAGGTGATCGCGGTGCCTTCGGTGGCGCTGGTGACGGTGTAGGTGCTGGCGGTTTGGCCGAGGATTTCTGCGGCGCTGCTGTACCATTTGTAGGCATAGCCGGTGGGGCTGCCCGTCCAGGTTCCTGCGTTACAGGTCATGGTTTGGCCGTTATACCCCACCCCAGAAACGGTGGAGGCCACGGTATTGACAGGAAGAGGCGCGTTGTTAATCAAAATGCCGCCCAGGCTGGTGCTGGCGTGGGTTAAGGAGGCCGCGTTACCGGCCGCATCGGCGATGGTCAAGGTGGACAGGGTCAGCGGTGTGGCCAGGGTGATGTTGCCCGTCGTATGGGTATCCCCCGCCAGGATGGTGCGGGACACGGTGACGGTGGAGGTTGTGGTGGGGGTGCTGTTGGTGTAAACGGCGCTGGCGGCGCCGCTGGTGAAGGTCAGGGGCACCGTCAGGGTTCCGGCCCCCGTCAGGGTCACGGGCTCGCTAAAGGTGATGATATAGCGCAGCGTATCGCCGGTCACACAAATCCCATCGCCGCCGCAGGAATTGGGGTTGTCCAAGGCGATGCTGCTGATGCTCGGCGGGATCGTATCCACCAAAACCCCCGTGGTGGTGGGCGGGGTGAAGGTGAGGGTGGCATCGTTGCCGGCGCTATCCCGCAGGGTGCCCCCGTTTAATTGCACAGGTGAGGTCACGGCAATGCCGTCAGTGTCGTTATCGCCGCTTTGGGTGATATAGCGGAAGGTCAAGCTGGTGGTGCCGCTGCCGGAAAGATAGGTCGCATACTGCGTGGTGGATCCGATAGTCAGGGCAATGCGGGGGGTGCCGTTGGTGATGTCGACGGTGGTGGCCTCACTCATGGTGGCCACGAAGTCCAGATTTTGGCCGCTGCCATAGGTCGCATTGGCGGGGGATGTCACACTGATGCTGGGCGCCGTTCTGTCCACCGTAAAGGTGTCGATGGTGAGAATATCGCTGACGTTGCCCAGGTTGTCGGTGGCGCGGGCTTTCAGGGTGTAGGTGTTGCCGTTGGTTAGGGAGAGGCTGGCTGTGTTCCACGTGACCCCGCTCAAGGTGGTGGGGACGTTAAACGTTGTGCCGTCGGTGGAGACCTCTACGCTGCTGATGCTGCTGGCCCCGCCCGTGGGGGTGGCCGTCAAGCTGAGGTTGAGGGTGGCGGCGTTGGTGAGGCCTCCGGCGGTGGGCAGGGTGGGCGTGCTGCTGCTCAAACTCAGCGTCGGCGCACTGGTGGATCGGGTCAGGCTAAAGCTGGTGGATGTGGTCGTGTTTCCCGCAATGTCGGTGGCGGTGGCGGTGTAGGTGTAGGGGCCGCCCGCGGTAATGCCGGTTAATGCACAGGTCCAAGCTGTGACGGTTCCGCCTATGGAACAATTGGGGCCCCCATCACTGGAACTGGCCGTGACGCTGGCAATGCCATTGGCATCGCTGGCGGTTCCGTCCAAGGTGGTGGTGTCGGCAGAAATGGTGGTGCTGCTGCCCGTAAAGGCCACGCTGGGCGCGCTGCTGTCGCGGGTGATGCTGATGGGGTCAGAGCAAACAGCGGGGTTCAGGCCGTCGGTGGCACCGGCCCTGAAGGTGTTGCTGCCCGCGGACAGGGCGACACTGCTAAAACTGTACGTACCGCCGGTGGCGGTTTGCGGTGTTCCCACCTCGGATCCACTGGCGCAGGTGCTGCCGGTGTATAGGGTCACGGTGGCACCCGCTTTGGCCGTTCCGTTCAGCGTCACGGTGGCTTTGCTCGTGATGTTATCGGTGCTGCTGGATCCCGTATCATCATCAACGAACAGATCGGGGATGCTGACGGTCAGGGCCACCGTATCCACCGTAATCACGGGGGTTGTGACGGCGGCGTGGCTTAAGGTGGCGGCGTTGCCGGCGGCATCGCTGAGGGATCCGCTGAGGGCATTAGCCGCAATGGTGATGGCGCCGCTGTCGGTGCTTTGGATCGTATAGCTGCACGTTCGCGTGGTGCCCGTGCCGCTGCAGGTTTGGGCCGATGTGGCCACGCCATTGACGCTAAAGGGCAAACTGGCGG
>JBIIHL010000024.1:0-21325 GCA_044235825.1 Alphaproteobacteria bacterium
CAACAATAAACAGCTCGCACAGGCTGGGGTCTTTTTCGGAACAATCGGCCAATTTCCCGGGCAGGTTGGCAATATCCAGCGCCCCTTTGCGGCGGGAGAGTTCGCGGGCTTTTCGGGCGGCCTCCCGGGCGGAGGCGGCTTCGTAGGCTTTTTCCACGATTTGCTTGGCCTCGGCCGGATGTTCCTCTAACCACTGGCTGAGTTTCTGCACACAGACGGTTTCCACCACAGGGCGAACCTCAGAGCTGACCAATTTATCCTTGGTCTGGGATGAAAATTTGGGATCGGGGACCTTGACGGACACAACGCAGGTCAATCCCTCGCGCACGTCATCACCGGTCAGTGAGATTTTATCCCGCTTGCTGGCGGGGGCCAGCGCCGTCATTTGATTCACGGTGCGGGTTAAGGCGCCCCGAAAACCGGCCAAGTGCGTTCCCCCGTCTTTTTGCGGGATGTTGTTGGTAAAACACAGCACGTTTTCGTGATAGCTGTTGTTCCATTGCAGGGCAATTTCCACGGAGACCCCTTCGCGTTCCCCCTCAATGGAAATGGTGGAGCTAATGGGTTGCTTCGCCCGATCCAAATACCCCACAAAGGCCGCAATGCCGCCTTGATAACAAAGATCCGTGCGCTGGTCCTCTTCCCCACGTTCGTCAATTAGGGTAATAGACACACCAGAGTTCAAAAAGGCCAGTTCCCGCAACCGGTGTTCCAGCGTCATATAATCAAAAACAATGGCGGAAAAGGTTTCAATGGACGGATAAAACCGCACGGTGGTGCCCTTTTTCCCCTGCGCATCGCCCACCACGGCCAAGGGGGCCACGGCCTCCCCATGGGCAAAGCGCATCTGGTGGGTTTTGCCGTCGCGGTAAATGGTCAGCTCTAACCACTCTGACAGGGCATTGACCACAGAGACCCCCACCCCGTGCAAGCCCCCTGAGACTTTGTAAGAATTCTGATCAAATTTTCCCCCTGCGTGCAGCTGGGTCATGATGACCTCGGCGGCGGAGATGCCTTCTTCGGCATGAATATCCACGGGAATCCCGCGCCCGTTGTCCGAAACACTGACAGAGCCATCACTGTGAATGGTCACCACAACGCGGTCACAGTGTCCGGCTAGGGCTTCATCAATGGCGTTGTCCACGACCTCATACACCATGTGGTGCAGGCCTGATCCATCATGCACATCCCCGATATACATTCCTGGCCGTTTGCGAACAGCCTCCAAACCCCGCAAAACCTTGATGGAATCCGCGCCGTACTCTTGGGCGGCGGCGTTGTCTTGGGTTTCTTCTTTTTTCAGGGCAGTCATGAGATGGGGCTCCGTTATCTCTGGCATTCTCGCCACTATAGGGACAAACGGGGCGAATAGGAAGGGCGTTGTGGAATTGTGGGTAAAAATCTACCACCCTGCCCAAAACAAAAAGCGGACATTCCTAATTTGCTAAGGAGGACATTATCAAGTTGCTCCTACACACTACTGAATTTTCCCTTGACAAGACCTCCAAAACCCCTCAAGGTCTGTGCCTTGATTGTTTTTTGGTTTTTTTTGGGAAGCCCTTTGTCATGTACGCTATCTTTGCCCATTCTGGATCTCAACACCGCGCTTCGGTTGGTGATCGTTTGTCTCTTGATAAAATTGATGCCCCTGTTGGTGCGTCTATTACCTTGGACAACGTTGTTTTATGCCAAAATGGCGATGCTGTCTCTGTGGGCGCCCCTTTCCTGAATGGCGCATCCTTGACGGCTGAGGTTCTTTCTCATGCCAAGGGTGATAAAGTCATCGTGTTTAAAAAGAAACGTCGTCACAACTATCGCCGCAAGCAGGGACACCGCCAGTGGCACACTGTTGTGAAAATTACCGATATTGCTGTCGCTTAAAGGAGGAATGATCTATGGCTCATAAGAAAGCAGGCGGAAGTTCTCGTAACGGTCGTGATTCCATCGGTCGTCGCCTCGGCATCAAGTGTTATGGCGGCGAATCTGTGATTTCCGGCAACATCATCGTCCGTCAACGGGGCACCACCGTTCACCCAGGCACCAACGTGGGCATGGGCAAGGATCACACCCTGTTCGCCACCGCCGCTGGCACCGTGGTTTTCACCAAAAAAGCCAACGATCGTACCTTTGTCTCTGTGGTGATTTAAGGTTTTTTTGGGGGACGTACAGTTTTTCCTCTTACAAATCTTATCACGTTTGGAAAGAGGATGTAAGGGAGGGGACACTGATCTCAGATCTGTTCATTTCTGCCAAAACCTAACTCTGTGTCATTCCGGCCCAGCGAGCGTAGCGAGTGCCGAGCCGGAACCCAGCGCAAATGCCAAAATGCGAAGCGTTTTATTCCTTGTTTTAAAAAAATATATCGGCAAAAGGCTGCGCCTTTTGACAGTGGCGCTGGATACCGGATCAGCGGTCGCTGCGCTCCCTTGTCCGGTATGACGATACATAGAAATAAACAGCCCTGACACTGATCCAAGGAAGAATCACCTCCACCCTCCGAAGCACTAGACCTTTGTGAGCGTCTTTCAACTCTGAGTCTATTTCCCCCTAACCCCCCCACAAATTTTCTATCTGATGAATGTTCCCATTGGGGGTGACAATCATGGCATCAAAACGGATATCGTGCTGTTGATATTGGGGATGTTCCGACAGGAAACATGCCGCTGCGGTGGCATAACGCTCCGGTGAAAGGGTGGCGAGGATCTCTCGCCCATGGTTCAGCGTGGGGCGGGCTTTGACTTCGATAAAAAGGAGCAAGGTATCACAAGACGCCACAATATCAATTTCCTGCGCTGGATTGCGATACCGATGGGCCAAAATCTGATAACCCTGTTGCTGTAAACGGTGTAAACATATCTCTTCGGCGCGGCGCCCCGTGGCATCCCCTGTGCGTTTCATGACGTTTGATCCTTAACTGCCTTCAGCGCCATGGCATACAGCGTTTTTCTTGGCACATCCCACAACCCTTGGGCCAAGGCCACCGCCTGTTTCACCCCGTGGGCCTGAACCAAGGCTTTGATATGGGATTCTATATCTTGGGGATTGATCTCCTCTCGCGCGATATGGGCCACCAACACCCATTCCCCCCCCATGATTTTGGGATCTTTGGCCGCGCGAAGGGACAGGGCCTCGGTGATGGTTTGGGGGGTGCCCCTAAAGGTTCCTTCGTGAAGTTTTGTGATTTCACGGCACAGGACAATCTGGGCCTGATCCCCAAAACGCTGCTGAATGGCCGACAGAACCTTTGTGATATCATGACAAGACACATACCCCACCACCGTGGTTTCCCGTGGCCAATCCAAATCTTTGGGGGTGATAAAGCCCACAAACACAAAACGATGGGTGGGCAAACCCGCCATAATCAGGCCCGCCACCGCAGCGCAGGCCCCGGGAACAGGAATCACGGGCAGGCCGTGATCATGACAGGCCTGAACCAATTTATACCCGGGATCAGCAATCAGAGGGGTTCCTGCATCACTGATCAGGGCGACAGCCTTCCCCCCATGAATGGCCTCAATCACCTTTTGCCGCTGGATGTCATCAGAAAAATCATGATACGCCATCACACGGGGCGGGGCTATGCCATAATGATTTAATAAAGTTCGGCTGGTGCGGGTGTCTTCGCAGGCCACGATATCTGCCTGACGCAGAATCTCTAGGGCCCGAAGGGTGATATCTTTTAAATTGCCAATGGGGGTGGCAACAAGGTACAAACCAGAGGAAAGAGAGGCCATAACTATGATCCAACAATTCCTGACACTATCCCTGATCGTGGCGCTGCTGTCAAATTGCGCCCTGCCTGTGGACACGGGGACGTCCCGTCGTGATGCCCCTGCTTCGTTAACGCAGGTGGGGCCTGATACAGGGAATACGCCAAAGCCCTCATCGAATGTTGTCACCGTGTCGGATGAAATGGCCTCTTCTTCACCCTCTGCCCCCTCATCGGGTCAATCATGGCACGTGGCCCTGCTGGTGCCCCAATCCGGAAAGCATCAGGCACTGGGGCAGGCTCTGGCCGAAAGCGCCGCGTTGTCGCTGGCCCGCCTTCCTGAGGGTAACCGTTTACGCCTGAGTGTCATGGACAGTGCCACGTTATCCCAAAGCACAGCCAAGGCCATGAAAGACCGTATCCTGAAAGACAACGTCAATCTGGTCATCGGTCCCGTGTTTGCTGAGCAAGCGCAAATCCTTCGCGCCACTTTGGGGGAAACGCCCAATGCCCCGCCGCTGATTGCCTTTTCCAACACCACCAGCATTGCCACCCCCCCCCTGTTTGTGGCGGGGTTTGATCCCTTTGCGGAAATCCTGACAGCCACAAAAGCCTTGGCCATGCAGGGGGGATGTCATGTCCTGATTCTTCCCGCCACCAAGGCAGGCTATGCCATGGAGCCTGCTTTAAAAGAAACCCTAAATACCAAAGGGGCCCGCATTCTGGGGATGATGTATTATCAGGACGCGTCTTTTAAAGATCTCGCCCCCACCCTAAGCCAAGCGGCGTCCTCCACCGCCGGATGCACACCCACACCCTCGGGCAATGCTTTCACCACCGTGGTGGCCCTTTCCGGAACACCGCTAAAGGCCGTTTTGCCCGCTCTGGAGACCACCAACAGTGATGTGATCACACCGGCCCTGGTCCCGCCCACCACCAGACCTGTGTTTTTTGCCGATGTGGATCGGCGTGTTTGGGAAGAGGTGCAGCGCTATTATCAACAAACGTTGGGACGGGATGCGGCCCGTTTGGATGTGATTTCCTATGACATGGTGTCATTGGCCGGATATTTGGCCCAAAGTGGGGAAGATGCAGGGACGGCCCTGAAAAATCCTTCCGGATTCAGTGGCTTGGTGGGCCTGTTTCGCTTTCAAGCAGGGGGCACCATCGAGCGGACCCTAGCGGTATACAAAAAAGATCAGGGACAAGTGGAGCTAATCACCCCAGCGGCCCAGCGGTTTGCGCCGTGATCACCTTTGCCCAGACCGTTTCCGGTGTCCTGATTCAGCGCTACAAACGCTTTTTGATGGATGTTCGTTTGGACAGTGGAGAGATCATAACGGCTCACTGCCCCAATTCCGGATCCCTGATGGGGGTGAAGGAGGCCGGCATGCCTGTGGTGTTGTCCCATAACCCCAGCCCCAACCGTACATACCCCTATACCGCCGAGATGGTGTATGCCGATGATACATGGGTGGGGGTGAATACCCAGCATCCCAACCGTTTGGTAAAAGAGGCCCTGCTGGCACGCAAACTGCCAGAGATTTCTGGTTATACCGCCGTTCAGCCCGAATCCACGGTGGGGCAAAGTCGGCTGGATTTCTTTTTGCCTGACTGGGGGTATGTTGAGGTGAAAAATGCCCACATGAAACGCCAGCCCCATCTGCTGGAATTTCCTGATGCCGTCACGGCGCGGGGGGTTAAGCATTTAAAGGAACTCTCGCAGTTGGTGGCCATGGGCCATAACGCCGCGCTGATTTATATTGGCCAGCGGGATGACGTGGATCGCTTTGCCGTGGCCCGTGACATTGATCCCGCCTACGCGGCTGCCTTTGACGATGCCCGCAAAGCAGGGGTGATGATGCTGGCCTATACCTGTCATGTTTCACCGGCGGGGATTGCGCTGGGGCGGGGGATTGTTGTGTGATGGGGGGGCTTTTTACGCTGCACCCTCCAACAGCGGGGTGATGGTTTCATCCACTTCTTTCAGGGTGATGTCTTTTTGATCTTGGGCGCTGATGGCGAGGGCCTGAAACTGCCGTGCCTTTGGCAGCAGGCGGGTTTGAAAGCTGGCCACGGCCTGATTGTAACTTTTGTTGGATCGCTGCAGATGGGTGCCCACGTCCTGCAGGTGGCCGGCAAAGGTTTGCAGGCGGCCATACAAGTCCCGCGCCATATCGGCGGCCTTTTCCACGTGATCGGCCAAATGGTGCTGTTTCCAGCTGTGGGCAATGGCCATCAGGGTGGCCATCAGGGTGCTGGGGGTGGCCAGAATGATGCGTTGTTCCCATGTTTTGGACAGCAGGTCTGGGGCTTGCTCGATGGCGGCAACAAAGGCACTTTCCAGCGGCATGAACAAAATCACAAACTCGGGGGCTTTGTTTTGGTATTGCTGCCAGTATGCTTTTTGCGTCAAAGCCCGCACGTGGGTCATCACGTGGCGCACGTGACGGTCCAGCGCGATTTGGCGGGATTCTTGGTCTTTGGCGTAGACAACGTCGTAGTAGGCATCAAAGGGCACCTTAGCATCCAAAATGACATAGCGCCCGCCGGGTAAGTGCATCACCACATCGGGCCGTTGCAGCTTTTGATCGGCATCCCGCTGGGCCTCTTGCTCCACAAAGTCGCAGTGCATCATCATGCCGGCCTGTTCCAGAACGCGGCGCAGGGTCATTTCGCCCCACCGGCCGCGGACTTGGGGTTTGCGCAGGGCCTCAACCAATTTTTGGGTTTCCCCTGTGACGGTGTTTTGCAGGTCCATCAGGGATTTGATTTCGGTTTTCAGGCTGCTATAGGCCGATGTGTGTTTGTCATTTAAATCCAGATGTTGTTTTTGGATGGCATCCATGCAGGATTTCATGGGCTCTAGCAGGGTTTCAATGGCCTTTTGCCGGTTCAGCAGGGTGTGCTGGGCCTCTTGCTGGGTTTTGTTTAGCTGCTCTTTGGCCAGCAACAGGAAATTTTCGTTGTTTTGTTTCAGGGCCTCTTGGGCCAGACTTTGGAAATGGACCTGTTGGTTTTTTTGTTCCCGCTCTAAAAAGGCAATCTGCTGGGCGTGCAGTTGTTTTTCCTGATCCAGCGTCATCTGCAGGTGTTTGGCCTCGGCCTCCGCTGTTTGTTTAAAGGCGGCATATTCCAAGCGCACCGCCAACAGGCGGCGCCACCAAGCAAACGACACCCCCGCCACAATCACAAGCAACAGCAGAAAAAACACCGCAAAAACAACGGGCGGGACAGAGGCAAAGGGTTCAGGCATGGGGGGTTAGGCTCCGGTGGCCTCGAGCATCCACGCAAAGGCATTGTGCTGTTCCAGCAGGCCGTCCAAAAACGTCACGGTGATGATTTTCCCCTCGGCCTCCGCCAACTGGCGGGATTCGGTGGCCAAGGTGATGATGCGGCGATGATCGGCGGCCAGCGACAGGACCATATCGCGGGCTTTGGCGTGTTCATCGCCGTCCTGAATCACGGATTCCTTTTGAAACACCGACAAACCGGCGGGGACTTTGGCGCCCAGGGACCGAATGGCCTCGGCCACGCCATCCACCAGGGGCAAAAGGGCCGTGTACTGCGTTTCAAACAGGGCATGCAAAGCCGGAAACTCAGGCCCCGTCACATTCCAGTGATAGGTCTGGGTTTTCAAAAACAGGGCGTATTCACTGGAAAGCAGCGTGTGCAGGGATGAAGTAAGGGACATGACAAAACACCTTTATAAAACTATCGACGCATTACAAAAACAATCTAGCCCCTTCAGGGGGAAGGCTCAATGGAAAATTTCCCTAAGGGCACTTTTCACAAGGGAAATTGACAAAAAGGGACATGGAGACTTGCAAAAATCAATTTTCTCAAGATATTGATTAATACTGGCATGGTTTGTAGAACGGTCGTATAAGTACACCGTTTGTTGTCCGATGGCTAATTTAATAGAATCTGCAATGAGGTTAGATTAAAACTTATGGACTTAGCCAAAGATTTTTTATCCCAATGTTTTGCAATAGGATCAATCTCGGATCTTAATAATCTTTTTTCTAACATATTGAAATGCAATACCATTGTTAGGTGGGTTTATGTCTATTTTCCTGATGGAGAAAACAACCGCCCCTTATGCTACAGCAGCGATCCAGAAGAATGGCTCTTAGATTATTTTGAAAATCAGTTTCAAAATATCGATCCTATCTTACGAGACTATACCCATACTCAAGGCCCTTGCCTTTGGTCGGATTTTTTAAAAAAAGATGAATGTTCTTTGGCACAAAAACGCTTTTTAAAAGAAATAAGGGATTTCCGTTTGGATGAAGGGATTGCTGTTCCCATTTTTCCTCGCGGTAAAACGACAAGCGCCGCATTATTGATATTAATTCCCGAAAAAAATTGCGCTGATTATTATAAAGCTTTTGCGGACAATGAGAGAGGTTGTAACATTCTGGCCCATACCTATCACGCATTGGTTCAACAATTTCACCTCACCCAACCCAGACAAGATTATAATCCCCTAAGCCCGAGAGAACAGGAATGTTTGTCTTGGGTTGCCAAGGGAAAGACGGATTATGAAATTGCTCTTATTTTGGGGGGCCTTGCCAAGCCTACGGTCACAAACATCATCAACAGCGCCAAAGAAAAGCTGGATTGTTACAGCCGAACATCCGCCGCGATCAAAGCCATCAGAAATCATTATATCCCACTTTATGCGGATTAAAGAAGATTTGAAAAAACATCCTTGTTTTATTTTATTGGTCAATATCTTAACGGGTGAATCGTGAGATTTAATTAGATAAATTCTTAATATCCTTTTTTCAATTTATGATGTCAATAAACAAAAAGAAAATTTACAGACCTTTCCTTTTGGGTTTTCCTACGGGCGTAATCAGAAACCTGAGGCATAATCATGAAAAACACGACATCTTTTTTGTTAAAACAAGATAACACGCTGCAAAAACGCAGTTGGCATGATTTCCCTTTTAAGAAAAAAAGCCCCCCAAAACCGCTTCATCTGTTGGATTATGGTTTTTTCTTATTTAATACATCCCTTAAAAATCTTGATTTTTCAAAACTGAATGTGGACTTAGCGTCTTATGATTCTGGATATGAAAAAACCATTCGCAATGAATTAACAGAAATTCTCTATACCCTTGACGATAGCCTCGAAAACCTTTGTGGAAAACATTTTGACGTGATTTGTAAAACGTTTGCGCTCGAATCAATGCTTCTTTCCCCTGAATTTTATCAAAAAATCCTTTTTGATCAGAGTGCACTGGATCTTAAAAATTTAATTATTCCCATATTAGAGGCTCTGTATTCATCCGTACACTTGTTGGTATTGATGGAAAATCAAACGAATAAGACACATGTTCATTCCCTATTAAAGCAGATCAATACATTGTTGTGCAGTCATCCATGGGAAAGTTTTGATGAATCTCAGGCCATTACTCTGTGCATCGGCCAGACTATAACGCCAAGCTTGGGTCAAAAAGTGTCTCTTTGACATTTCGGGGGCATATCCTTATAGTGCGACCGATGCAGTGATTTTTGGTGTTTGATAAAAGACATGGTCCAGCGCACGTTTGGCCCTTACGGTGGTCAGTTTATTTCCGAGCTTTTGATGCCTCTGATTCACGAGGTCGATGCGGCCTATGCGAAGGTCAAGGATGATGATGAGTTTCAAAGCCAGCTCAGTCTGTTGTTTCGTGACTATGTGGGGCGGCCCAGCCCATTGTGGCATGCCAAACGCATCACCGATGATCTGGGCGGGGCGCAGGTTTATTTTAAACGGGACGAATTGAATCACACCGGCGCCCACAAAATCAACAACTGCTTGGGCCAAATCCTGCTGGCCCAGCGCATGGGCAAGCGCCGCATTATTGCGGAAACAGGGGCGGGCCAGCACGGCGTGGCCACGGCCACGGTGTGCGCGTTGTTTCATGTGCCCTGCACCATTTATATGGGTGCGAAGGATGTGGCCCGCCAGCGGCCCAACATCATGCGTATGACGCTGTTGGGGGCGGAGATTAAGCCCGTGGAAACGGGCAACAAAACCCTGAAAGACGCCATGAATGAAGCCCTGCGAGATTGGGCCGAACATGCCGAGGATACGTATTACCTGATCGGCACAGCCGCGGGGCCCCATCCCTATCCCACCATGGTGCGGGATTTTCAGTCTGTGATTGGGCGCGAACTGCGCTGGCAGGCCATGGAACATCTGGGGCGTTTGCCGGATCATCTGGTGGCCTGTTTGGGCGGGGGATCCAACGCGCTGGGATTGTTTCATCCCTTTTTGGATGACCCTGTGGCCATGTATGGGGTGGAGGCGGGCGGTGCCGGCATAGACACAGACCAGCATGCCGCATCCCTGACCATGGGGATGCCCGGGATTTTGCATGGGAACATGACGTATTTGTTGCAGGATGATCAGGGACAAATCAAAAACGCCCATTCCATTGCCGCGGGGCTCGATTATCCAGGGATTGGGCCTGAACATGCCCATTTGAAAGACACAGGGCGCGTTCGCTATGTCACAGCCACGGATACAGAGGCCCTGACGGCGTTCCAGTATTGCGCCAGAATGGAGGGGATTTTGCCCGCGCTAGAGCCCGCCCATGCCATCGCCTTTGTGCAGAAACTGGCCCCCACGCTGCCCAAGGACGATATTCTGGTGATGAACCTGTGTGGTCGGGGCGATAAAGACCTTTTGACCATTGCCGATGCCTTGGGGATGGATTTGTCATGAACCGTATTCCTGAAACCTTTGCCCGTTTGAAACGGGAAAACCGCGCGGCCTTTATTCCCTATCTGATGGTGGGGGATCCTGATTTGGCCACAACAGAGCGTTTGCTGTGTGCGTTGGCCGATTTGGGGTGTGATGCCGTTGAATTGGGCCTGCCGTTTTCTGATCCTGTGGCCGATGGTCCCGTGATTCAGGCGGCGGCCTTGCGGGCGCTGAAAAACCCGCCGTCTTTTGCGGATATTTTCGCCATGATTCGCAGGGTCCGGCAAAAATACGCCCACATTCCCCTCGTCTTTATGGGATACGCCAACCCTGTTTACCGTTATGGCACAGAGATGTTCTGCAACGAAGCCAGCCATGCGGGCATTGACGCCCTGCTGTTGGTGGATGTGCCGATGGAGGAAAAAGAGGCCTTTACCCATCCCGCCCTGCCCCTGATTCCCCTGATCACCCCCTTAACCCCCAAGGACCGTCAGGCGGCCATTTTGGCATCCTGTGACCCCAACAGCTTTGTATATCTGGTGGGGCGTGTGGGGATTACGGGAAAGGCCACATCTTTAACCGAAACATTAAAAGATTTATATAAAAATATAAAAAAACAATCCTCTGTTCCTGTTGTCTTAGGGTTTGGCATTAAAAATGCCCATCAGGTGGCACAATTTTCTGAATTCGTCGATGGGGTGGTGATGGGATCGGCATTTGTTGATCTTTGCCAGCACACCCAGCCCCTTTTTATGGGGGATGCTCTGCATCCAGACGTGGCATCCTTTGTTTCCGCGTGCTGCCAATCTACACGAACTTCCCACTAAAAAGGATACTATAATGAGCTGGTTAACACGATTTGTTCGCCCAAAAATTCAAGCCATCGTCCAGCCCAAAAAAGAGTTGCCGGACAACCTATGGCACCAATGCCGCGCCTGTGAAAAGTTGGTGTATGTCAAAGAATGGACAGCCAATCACAACGTTTGCCATTACTGTGGACACCATGGGCGCATGACGCCGGATATGCGGTTTTCTTTGCTGTTTGGCCAGCGGTATGAACTGCTGAAAATCAAAAAAGTCCCCTATGACCCGTTAAAGTTTAAGGATACCAAAAAATACACAGACCGCCTGAAAGACGCGCAGACACAGCAGGGAACTGCGGATGGGGTTCAAGTGGCCATCGGCACCATCGGGGGACAAGATTTGGTGGTGGCGGCCTTTAATTTCTTTTTTATGGGCGGATCCATGGGCATTGCCGCGGGGGAGGCCTTGGTTCAGGCCGCAGAATATGCGGTGCAACACAAAAAACCCCTTTTGGTGATTCCCTCCTCCGGCGGGGCCCGTATGCAAGAGGGCATGTTTTCCCTGATGCAAATGGCCCGCACCACCGCCGCCATCCAGCGGTTAAAAGACGCAGGGTTGCCGTATCTGGTCCTGTTGACGGACCCCACAACGGGGGGGGTGACGGCATCCTTTGCCATGATTGGGGACATTACGTTGGCCGAGCCCAAGGCCATCATCGGCTTTGCCGGTGCCCGCGTGATTAAGGAAACCATCCGCGAACACCTGCCCGATGAATTTCAAACCGCCGAATACCTGATGGATCACGGCATGGTGGATCGCATTGTGCCGCGCCATGAACTGAGGGCCGAGCTGGGCACCCTGCTGGACCTGCTGATGAACACAAAACGCACTCAGGATCAACGCACGATAACCTCTGTGCCCCAGCCCTCTGAAAAGGTGTTGAAGGTCGTCAAGTCCCAGAAAACCTTGGCGTTACCGCTGTAGTGGCATGATCGGGCTGGCGTTTTTCTGTTATCTGTTGGGGTCTGTGCCTTTTGGACTGATCCTAACGCGCCTGGCGGGGTTGGGGGATGTGCGGGCCATCGGGTCCGGCAACATCGGGGCCACCAACGTTTTGCGCACGGGAAACAAAGGCCTCGCCGCCCTGACCCTGGTTTTCGATATGGCCAAGGCCATGGTTCCCATCATGCTGCTGGCGGATCATCCAGAATGGCAGCCATGGCTGGGACTGTGTATTGTTTTGGGGCATTGTTTTCCCGTGTTTTTGAAATTTCGGGGCGGCAAGGGTGTGGCCACGGCCCTGGGCGTTTATGCGGGCATCAGTTTGATTTTGGGGGGCTGTTTTGCCGTTGTGTGGTTGGGGATGGCGTTTGTGTTTCGCTATTCCTCCTTGGCGGCGTTGGCGGCGGTGGTGGTGATGCCGGTGGTGTTTGGGATGCTCATGGGCTGGGGCGGGATTGTGCCGCTGGTGGCCATGTCTGCACTGGTGGTGTGGCGTCATCGGGATAACATCCGGCGCCTGCGGCAGGGCCAAGAATCCCGCATTGCCTTTACGAAGGGGTCCCCATCATGAAGCTGATGGATAGCGTTTCGCCGGATGAAAAAACCGCGTGGCTGCGGTTGTTTATGACGGAAAATGTGGGGCCAGCCACGTTTTTTCAGTTGATTGGTCGTCATGGCACGGCGGAAAAGGCCCTGTTGGCTCTGCCCGATTATGCCAAACGGGGGGGGCGGAAAAAACCCCTGTTGATTCCGGCTGTGGGGGATGTGACCAAACAAATGGACCTGTGCCATGCCACGGGGGCCCAGGTGATTTTGTATAACGAACACGCCTTTCCGGCGGCGCTGCGGGATATTGCGGATTGTCCCCCGCTGTTGTTTTTGCGGGGACAGGCGTCCCTGTTCAACAAAACGGCCATTGCCATTGTGGGCACGCGGCGGGCGTCCTTGAACAATATGAATTACACGCGCCTGCTGGCGCAAAATCTGGGAAAGGCGGGATACCCCATTATTTCCGGTTTGGCCTTGGGCATTGATGGGGCCGCGCACGAGGGGGCCTTGGACACAGGCACCTTGGCCGTTTTGCCCGGGGGATTGGATTACATTTACCCGCCCAAGCACACGCCCCTGTTTCAGCAAATTGGGGAAAGGGGATTGCTGGTTAGCGAGCGCCCCTTTGGATCGCCCGTGTATGCCCATGATTTTCCGCGGCGCAATCGCATTGTGGCGGGGCTGTCTTCGGCCGTGATTGTGGTGGAGGCCACCGAGGGTTCAGGGTCCCTGATCACCGCCCGCATGGCCAAGGCCCAAGATCGTTTGGTGTTTGCCGTGCCCGGGTCCCCCAGTGATCCCCGCGCCGCCGGCACCAACAGTTTGATCAAACAGGGCGCCCATCTGGTCACAGGCCCCGAAGATGTCATTGCCGTTTTGGAATCCCAAAGCATCCAAACCCCGTTGTTGCAGGATCAAAACACCGACGATCCGTGGGATATCTGGCAAACCATGAAACACGTCCGCACCGAAGACATGGACGCCGCCCGCCATGACGTTCTGGCCATGCTGGACACCACCCCCATCGGCGTGGATCAGTTGATTCGGGCGTTGGGTTTGCCGTCCCCCTTGGTGCATTGCCTGTTGCTGGAATTGCAACTGGCGGGACGATTGCAGCGCTATCCGGGGAACAAGGTCTGTTTGGGTGGGGAGGGGGTGTAAAGCCCCTCCCGTTTCCTACCCCTCCTCGGGGTTACAGGCCCGCCGCAGGCCGTCGCCCACGAAAATCAGCAACGACAACAGGGCGGCCATGGACACAAAGGCCGACAGGGCCAGCCATGGGGCCTGTAGGTTGTTTTTGCCCTGCAGGATCATCTCGCCCAAGGATGGGGACCCGGGGGGCAATCCAAAGCCCAGCAAATCCAAAACCGCCAACGTTTCAATGGCACCCGTCATCTGAAACGGCAAAAACGTAAAGGCCGCCACCAGTGCGTTGGGTAACACGTGGGAAAACAAAATGTTCAGCGGCGCATGCCCCTGCGTCACGGCGGCCACGATATAGGGTTGCTTGCGGACCTTCAGACACTCCGCCCGCACCACAGACACCAGCGCCATCCATTTAAACAACAGCATAATCAACAAAATCCACCCAAACGACGGCACCACCAGCCCCGACAAAATGATCAAAATATACAAAATCGGCAAACTGGACCAAATTTCAATCATCCGCTGCAGGGTCATATCCACCGCGCCCCCAAAGTACCCTTGGATGCCGCCCAAAACAATGCCCACCGCACTGCTGATGGCCGTTAAGGTCAGGGCAAAAACCAGCGCCATCTGCATCCCATACAGCAACCGCGCCAGAACATCCCGCCCCTGATCATCGGTGCCCAGCAGGTGGCGGGCGCTGGGGGGTGCCGGCACGGGTTCCCTCAGGTCCATATCCAGCGTGTTATAGGAAAAGGGAACCAGCGGCCACACCATCCACCCCCCGCCATCATGAATCAATGTTTGCACAAAGGGATCATGGAAATCCGCGGGCGTTTCAAAGGTCCCCCCCAAATCCTTTTCGGTGTAGGACACCATCAGGGGAAACATCACGCGGCCCTGATGCTGCATCACCAGTGGCCTATCATTGGCGATGATATTCGCCCCCAAGGAAAGCAAAATCAACACACACAGCAACCGCCCCGACCACAACGCCAGACGATTCCGGCGAAAGGCCCCATAATACAGCGAAAAAAGGGTTTTTGGGGGGGTCATGGGGACGAGGTCTCAAAATCAATCCGTGGATCCACCAGAACGTACATCACATCATTCAGGATATTCAGCAGCAATCCCAGCAGACTAAACAAAAACAACGTGGCAAACACCACGGGATAATCGCGATTCAGGGCGGCTTCGTACCCCAGCAGGCCCAAACCATCCAGCGAAAACAAAATTTCAATCAACAACGCCCCCGTAAACAGCATATGAATCACCGTGGCGGGAAAACCGGCAATCACCAGCAACATGGCATTGCGAAACACGTGACGCCACAAAATCCGCCCCTCGCTGGCGCCCTTGGCCCGCGCCGTTAACACAAAGGGCTTGCGCAGATAATCCAAAAAACAATTGCGGGTCAGCAATGTCAAACTGGCAAAACTGGCCAAAGACAGGGCAATCATGGGCAAAACCATATGCCACAGATAATCCAGCGCCCGATCCCAAAACGGCCAATCCGCCGCCCCCTCCGACGCCAAGCCCCGCAGGGGAAACCAACTGAAAAACTGCCCCCCCGCAAACATCACAATCAAAAACACCGCCACCAAAAAGGACGGCAAAGCGTAAGCCGCCACCAAAACCACACTGCTGAGGATATCCCCCGTGCTGTGGGCATGGCGGGCCTTGTAAATCCCCAGCGGAATGGAAAACCCATACATAATCAGCGTTCCCCACAACCCCAGAGACAGGGAAACCGGCAGCTTTTCCATAATCAAATCCCACACCGGACGATCCGAAAAATAGCTGGTGCCAAAATCAAAGGTCAAAAATTGCCCCATCATCCGAAAAAAACGGGTAGAAAGGGGCTGGTCAAAGCCAAATTGTTTATTCAGTTCATCCCGCAACTCTTGGTCATAGCGCATGCCTTGGGTGGGATTGCCGCCCCCTTCCGCAAAGCCCTGTCCCGTCAATCGCGCCGTAGCATCAACCCCCTGATGCCGATGCAACATCTGATCCACCGGCCCCCCAGGGGCGGCCTGAATCAACACAAAATTCAAAACCATAATCCCCAGCAACGTAGGAATCATGAGCACAAAACGTTTCAAAAGATAGGCGGCCATGTGCAGGGGGGCTCTTTGTTTTGATGGTCGTAAAAAAAACCTTACACCCGTTTTGGGGTGGGGGCTAGGGGGATGATGGATTGCCCGCCCCTAAAAAGCGCTCCTCATCCCAAATCGTGACCTGCAGCGCTTCGGCTTTTTGCCGTTTGCTGCCGGCGTTTTCGCCCAGAACCACCACATCGGTGGTGCGGGATACATCAGAGGCCACGCGAAAGCCCAGGGCTTTGGCCCGCGCTTTGGCCTCTTCCCGTGACATTTGGTTGAGTGTGCCTGTAAACACAATGGTTTTGCCGTTATAGGGCAAAGATACGGTTGGCGTCACGGGGGCGATGCTCAGCTGTTGGCTTAACCGCTGCACCAGTGCCCATGGGGCATCGTGCTGGGCATAGTCCCTTAAAGACGCCACCAGTTTGGGCCCGATCCCGTCTAATGTTTCCAGACTGGGGTCCTCTTTTCCCTCACGGAACGTGCGAAGGCAGGACAAAAACCCCTCCACCGTGCCAAAATGTTCGGCCAGAGTCTCCGCCGCCGTTTCCCCCAGATGGGGAATGCCCAGGGCAAACAAAAAACGGGGCAGTGTGGTTTGCCTCGCCGTTTTCAGGGTTGTGACAAAGTTTTGTATGGCTTTGGTTTTCCATCCCTCGCGCCCCGTCAGCAGGGCAGGGGCTTTGTCCTGCAGATCAAACAGATCGGCAACGTTGGCAATCAGACCTTCGTCAAAAAACATCTCAAGCTGCTTTGTCCCGATGCCGTCCAGATTCAGGGCGCGGCGGGAAATGGCATGGTTCATAACCTCAAATTGCTGGGCGGGACAGGTGGCCCGCGCGATGCAGCGGCGCTGGATGTCGTTGCCGTGGCGAATAGCCTCGGCCCCGCACACGGGACAGTGATGGGGAAAGGCAAAGGGGACGGCGTCTGCCTGCCGCTGCTTTAGCACCACCGACACCACCTGCGGGATCACATCCCCCGCCCGCTGGATCAGGACATGATCGCCGATGCGGATGTCTTTGCGGACAATTTCGTCTTCGTTATGCAGGGTCGCCCGCCGCACCATCACCCCCCCCACATTGGTGGGGCGCAGGTGGGCCACGGGGGTCAAGGCCCCCGTGCGGCCCACCTGAATCACAATATCCTCGATAACAGAAGTGGCTTGTTGCGCCGGAAATTTATGGGCCAAGGCCCAGCGCGGGGCCCGCGCCACAAAGCCCAAGCGTTTTTGCAGGGCCATATCATCAAGTTTATACACCACCCCATCAATATCAAAGGGCAAATCCGGCCGCAAAACCTGAATCCGATCAAAGGCCTGCAACAGACAATCCAAATTCGGACAAAGGGTGCTTTGGGGCGGTGTCACAAACCCTTGCTGGCGCAACCAGTCCACCATCTGATGTTGGTGAGTGAGATGGGGTAAAGGGGCCACGTGATAGGCAAAAAACCGCAAAGGGCGGCTGGCCGTCACCGCCGGATCCAACTGGCGCAGGGACCCCGCCGCTGCATTGCGCGGATTGGCAAAGGGGGCCCGTTTTGCCGCCTGTTGCTGGGCATTTAACGTTTCAAAATCCGCAAGCGATAAATAAACCTCCCCCCTGATTTCCAGACGCTGGGGGGCATCTTTCAGGGTTTGGGGGATATCGGGCATGGTTTTGGCGTTGGCGGTGACAACCTCCCCCACCCGTCCATCGCCGCGGGTGGCGGCGCTGATCAGATGGCCGTTGTCGTAAATCAGGTTCAGGGACAGCCCGTCAATTTTGGGTTCAACCCAGCAGGGCAACGGGGTGTCCTCTGGCAGGTCCAAAAACCGACAGGCCCGCGCGAAAAAGGCCCGAACCTCTGGCCCGTTCATGGCATTATCCAGCGACATCATTTGGGTGTCATGGGGGATTTTATCAAAGGTTTCTAGGGGCGGCGCCCCGATGCTCAGGCTGTCTTCCCCGCCCTGTAAGGCCCGAAGTTCCCGCACCAAGGCATCATAATCCGCATCAGAGATGATGGGGGCATTGTTTTGGTAATACAGGCGATTGTGCTTTTCAATTTCAGAGCGCAAGGTGGCTAAACGATCCGGCATCAGGGGGCCCCCTTAATGGTTTTTAAGCAAGACATAATACGCCCCCGCCCCGCCATGATGTCTGGCCGAGGGGCACATATGCGCCACAAGGCCCCGAAAATCCGGCATCAGCATCCATTCTTCAAAGGATTGTTTCAACGTTCGGGCGTGGGGCTGGCTGTTGTTGCCCTTGCCGGTAATCACCAGCAGCAGGCGTTTTTTTTGGTCTCTGGCGCGGCGCAGAACATGGATCAAACGATCATGGGCCTGAATCAGGGTTAACCCATGCAAATCAAGGGTGACCTCAGGGTCATACCCCCCCCGCTGTAACCGCCGCAGCGATAGGAAACGGGGGGAAGAACTTTGGGGGGCCAAAACATCCTTATCCAAACCACCGCGGCGCGATGGGGGGGATCCCAATGGCCGCGTGGTTTTTCGGATATCGTCCCAGCTTTCCTCCATGAAAAAACGCTATTGTTTGCCCTTAATTTGGGCGATTTTTTCCCGCAGGGATTCTATGGAAACGGCTCCACCCTCTATTTTTTCCCCATTCAGGAACAGGGTGGGGGTGGCTTCCACACCCAAGACCTTCTCGGCGTCCAGACGGGTTTGCAGCAGGGCATCTTTTTGGGCTTTGTCGGCCCAACAGGCGCTGATGGCCTCAGCAGACAGGCCTGCCTGCAGGGTGATGGTTTTTAAGGGCTCCAAATCCCCCCGCGCATTTAACCACGTTTGCTGATTGGCCAGCAGAGTGGCAATGTAGGCATCCTGAGACGCCTGCGGCATACACAACGACAACAGGGCCCCATTCAGGGAAAAAGGGTCCCCCGCAAAGTGACGAAACACCAAACGCACCGTGCCATTTTTGATTTCGTTGTCTTTTAAAGCCGACACCGTATTTTTATAAAAATCGGCGCAGTGGCTGCAGGACAAAGAGGCATATTCAATGATGGTCACAGGAGCCTTGGCATCCCCCATCACAATGTCGTTGGGGCGGGGGCCCAGAAGCTCTTCCCGCGTGGGGTCAGCCTGCGCCATGGCCAAAGACGTGATGGTGAAAACAAACAAAACAAAACAACCAAAAACGTGTTGAAAACGCATGAAATACCCTCTGATGATGAAAAACAGAATCAGGAGAACTGTAGGGAGTTTTCAAAAACAGCGCAAGAGGGGAATTGAGGGGGAAAATTCCAGAAATCAAAAGCCCTGCCATTCCTTCCTTCTTTGTTGACGATTCCCGCGTGATGACTTAGAGGTTTGTGGAAAAAGCGATATGATATGACCCTACTGCTCAGCCTTGAAGACATCTGCCTGAATATGGGGGGAAAGCCCCTGTTTCAGGACACAACCCTCTATATTGGAGAGGGAGAGAAAATCTGTCTGGTGGGGCGCAATGGGGCGGGGAAGACCACATTGATGCGCCTGTTGATGGGAGAGATGGAACCCGACACCGGTAAGCGCACCCTGTATCCAGGGATGCGGATTGGGTATTTGGCCCAGCAGGTGGCCTTTGATCCGTCGGAAACGGTGGCGTCCTTTGTCCGTGCTGGCTTGGCGGGGGATGAATATCGGGATTATCTGGTGGATATGGTGATGGGCCCCTTGGATCTGCGGCCCTCGGCATTGCTGGGATCCCTCTCAGGGGGGCAGCTGCGGCGGGCGGCGCTGGCCCAAAGTCTGGTGGATGCGCCGGACCTGCTGATGCTGGATGAACCCACCAACCATTTGGATCTGGGGGCCATTGCGTGGCTGGAGGATTATATTGCGGGGTACGCCGGCGCCATTCTGTGCGTGTCCCACGATCGGGCGTTTTTAAAGGCCATATCCCAAAAAACCCTGTGGATTGATCGAGGGCAGGTGCGCACCCTGAATCGGGGATATGCCCATTTTGACGACTGGATGCAGGGCATTTTGGATCAGGAAGCCCGCACCCTGCAAAACATGGAAAAAAAACTAGAGCAAGAAGTCGCTTGGACCCAAGGTGGCGTTACCGGACGGCGCAAGCGTAACCAGAAACGCATGGACAACCTGCATGCCCTGCGGGCCAAGCTGAAGGCAGACAAGGCCGCCTTTCGTCAAACCATCCGAACCGTGGCACTGGATCCGTTGCCGGCGGGGGATGTATCCAAACTGATGATCGAATGCAAAGGGGTCAGTCATAGCTTTGTTCACGACGGCCACACCCAAGTGATGATGAAAGATTTTCATTTCCGCCTGATGCGGGGGGATCGCATTGGCCTGCTGGGGAAAAATGGATCGGGAAAATCCACGTTTTTGAAAATCTTGCTCGGGCAAATGACGCCCGATAGCGGCCACATCCGCCGCGCCAAAACATTAGAGCCTGCCTATTTCGATCAATCCCGAAGTGACCTAGACCCCAGCAAGAGCCTGTGGGAAACCCTGTGTCCTGATGGGGGCGATTATATTTCTGTCGGGGGATCCCTGCGGCATGTGTGCGGGTATTTAAAGGATTTTCTGTTTGATCCCAAACAGGCCCGCGATGCCGTCAGCACATTATCCGGCGGGCAGCAAAACCGTTTGATGTTGGCCAAGGTGCTGGCCAACCCAGGCAATCTGCTGATTTTGGATGAGCCCACCAACGATTTGGATATGGATACGTTGGATCGATTGCAAGACATTCTGGCTAATTATCAGGGCACTCTGTTGCTGGTCAGTCATGATCGGGACTTTTTGGACAATACCGTCACCAAAGTTCTGGCCTTTGAGGGTGAGGGCATCATCGAGGGGTACATGGGCGGTTACACCGATTATTTGGAACAAAAGGCCCAAAAAACAGAAAAAACTGCAAAAAAATCCACAGCCAAAACCCCTATCCCTGCCACCGCCCCCGCGCCGGTTGTGTTTGAACCCAAAGCCCCCCCTTTGCCCTTTGCCCTGAAAAAAGAGTTGGAGCAACTGCCCAAAACCATGGCCAAACTGGAAAAAACCATCGCAAATCTGCACGAAGACCTCTCCGCCCCCGATCTGTACACCACCGATCCCGCCCGTTTTGATGATCTGGCCCGCCAGCTGAAAAAGGCCGAAGATGACCTCTCCACCGCCGAAACGCGCTGGTTAGACTTGGAGATGAAAAGGGGAGGGCTTTAAAAGCCCTGATTTTTCTTATCCAGGGTCATTCAATAAACCCTCTTTACACATAGGTAGGAAGGGTGTTGAGATGCTCTAAAAATAAGGAGCATCTATGAAAATAATTGAGGGTTTGAAGAAGCTGAAGGATCACCGCGGGTATCAGG
>JBIIHL010000061.1:0-6883 GCA_044235825.1 Alphaproteobacteria bacterium
AGGATTCCAAACGGGCCACGGCGCGGGGGCTGAGGATCAAAATCCCGTGCTGGGCTTCGCCGCCCAGAACCTTTTGCCATGAATACGTCAGAACATCGATTTTTTCCCACGGCATGTCATAGGCAAACACTGCCGATGTGGCATCACACAGGGTCAGCCCCGCCCGATCCTTTGCAATCCAGTCCCCATGGGGCACCACAACGCCGGAGGTCGTGCCGTTCCAGCAAAACACAAGATCATGATCGGGGTTGGCCTTGGTCAGATCCGGCAGCTGGCCGTAGGGAGCCTGATACACGTGGGTGTCTTTGAGTTTGAGCTGCTTCACCGCATCGGTGACCCAGCCGTCAGAGAAACTTTCCCACGCGAAAATGTCCACGGGACGGGGACCCAGCAAGCTCCACATGGCCGCCTCAAACGCGCCGGTGTCCGAGGCTGGCATGATGCCGATATGGTAATCCTGCGGCAGATTCAGCAACTGGCGGGAAAGCTGGACAACCTCATTGATGCGAGATTTGCCATCTTTGGCCCGATGGGACCGCCCCAACAGCGCGGAAGAGAGGGCCGAAAAATCCCACCCAGGACGCTTGGCACAGGGGCCCGAAGAAAAATAAGGACGATCAGGACGCAGAGAAGGCTTTTGCATAATTTTTTAACAAAGATCAGGTTAAATAGGGAACACACCCAAAAAAGAGCATGATAGTACCCCAGATGCGCCGTGCGTCAATCATAAAATTCTTCTTCCCCTTGGGCTTTTTAGCATTGACCTTATCTTTGGGGCTGCCTGCCTTGGCTGAGCCCAAAAAAGAGCCCCTGCCGGCCTCTATTGTGTCCGCCAAAGCGGGACCTTACGTTAAAACCTCTCTGGATCCCAAACCCGCTGCCCCAACTGAAAAAACGGCATCCCAATCTGTCAAAAACACAGAAAGCGATAAAAAATCCTCTCCCCCGCCCTTGCCCAAAATCGTGAATCGGGACAAGACATCGTCGCCCTCTGCCCCCTCTGCTGAGGCGGCCCCCTCCCCTGCCCCTGCTGCTGTTCAGGGGGATGGCGTTTCTGCCCTGCTGAAAGGACCACAAAACAAGGGAAAATACATCAAAATTCCTGCCCCCAATGTGGACTTAACCCCGCATCCCCCTCCATCTGCGCCAAAGCCAGAGGAAAGCTCAAAAAGCACCCCATCAGAAAAAAATACGCCATCGGATCAATCCCGCAAAGCCGAGGCGGATTCTGTGATTAACGATTTAGAAGATCTGGCCACTGCGCCCCCTCCCCCACCACAACGGGACCCCAAAACGGGCAATGTGGTTTTGCCCAACAAAAGCCGCACGGTGGTGGTGGAACGCGGGTCTGTGGTTCTGGATGCCTCCGCCCTAAAAACCATCATAGAGGCCCAGAATCGTGATGATCTGGTGTCCTACGGCAACACCATGGGCAAAAGTCTGGCAGAAAACCTGACGCTGCTTTCCCAGTTTTATCCATTTTCCTTAACGATTGCCCCTGCAGTGGCCCCCGCCAAACCGCTCGAAGAAGCCTTGCCCCCATCGGATGGGAAAAAAGCCGCTAAAAAAAGCAAAAAACCGCGGTCGGGGAAAAAAAGATAGAAACAGGGATTGGGCCTTTATACCCCCCAGAATTCAAAAAAGGGAGACCCGAGGGTCTCCCTTTTTTCTTTCTGTCTTCTGTTCCTCGCCTACGCTGCCTCATCCCCCAAAAGATCACGGGACGGGGGTGCCAAAGAAGGCGACTGGTCCGCAAGGCTCTGAGGTTGGGCCGTTATATAATCCCGCTGGCGAGCAATGCTGCGATAGCGGTTGTACACGCTGCCGGTTCCCGCAGGAATCAGGCGACCCACGATGACGTTTTCCTTTAGCCCCATCAGGTAATCCACACGACCGGCGGTGGCCGATTCTGTCAACACACGGGTGGTTTCCTGGAACGATGCGGCAGAAATGAAGGAATGGGTTTGCAGCGATGCCTTGGTGATCCCCTGTAAAACAGGTTCGCCAACGGCGGGGCGCTTACCTTCGGTCAGCAATTTGGCGTTTTCTTGGCGCAGGGTGATTTTATCCACCTGTTCACCGACGAGGAACGTGGATTCCCCCTGATCAATCACATCCACCTTTTGCAACATCTGGCGGATAATGACCTCGATATGTTTATCGTTGATCTTCACCCCTTGCAGACGGTAAACGTCCTGAATTTCATTGATCAGGTAATCGGCTAGGGCCTCAATCCCCTTAATCCGCAAAATGTCGTGGGGGACAGGGTTACCGTCCACCAACAGATCGCCGATTTCCACAAAATCCCCCTCCCGAACGGCCAAGTGACGGCCTTTGGGCAGGGTGTATTCCACGGGCTCCGCGGATTCATCTTCGGGGGTGATGATGATTTTGCGTTTGGTTTTGTTGTCTTTCCCAAATTCAATGCGACCTGCGGTTTCGGCCATGATGGCGTGGTCCTTGGCTTTGCGGGCCTCGAACAGCTCGGCCACACGGGGCAGACCCCCTGTAATGTCACGCGTTTTGGACGATTCCCGCGGAATCCGGCCCAGAACATCCCCCGCCTGAACCGTGGCCCCATTGGGCACGTTCAGGATGGAATCCACGGACATGAAGTAACGAGCCTCTAACCCATTATCCAGCGTCAGAACGTTGCCATCGGCATCCCGCAGGGTAATGCGGGGCTTGAGATCGTTCCCACGCGCCTGTTGTTTCCAGTCGATAACGACACGGTTGGACAATCCTGTGGTTTCATCCAGAATCTCCCGCATGGAGAGTCCTTCGATCAGGTCCACATAATGGGCCACACCGCTTTTTTCGGTGATGATGGGCAAGGTATAGGGATCCCATTCCGCCAAACGTTGGCCGGCGTTGACCTGATGATCGGCCTCCACCAGCAAACGGGCACCATAAGGCAAGCGATAGCGGGCTTTTTCGCGATTATCAAAATCACGCAGCACAACCTCAGCATTCCGGTTCATGACGATCTGAACACCCTCGCCGTTGCGCACGACTTTGGCATGTTCCAAAATCACGGTGGCATCAATGTTGGATTCGATATAGGACTGCTCCGCCGCCCCCTGCGCCGCCCCCCCAATGTGGAAGGTCCGCATGGTCAGCTGGGTTCCGGGCTCTCCGATGGATTGCGCGGCAATGACCCCTACGGCTTCCCCGATGTTGACGGGGGTTCCGCGGGCCAAGTCACGGCCGTAACACGCGCCGCAAACCCCAAATTCGGTTTGACACGTCAAAACAGAGCGGATTTTCATAGAGAAAACCCCGATCATGTCGATGTGGGCCACGTGATCCTCGTCCAGCAAGGTTCCCTTGGTAATCACAACCTCACCGGTGGTGGGGTGTTTCACGTCTTCGGCGACAACACGGCCCAAAACACGCTCGGACAACGGAGAAATCACATCCCCCCCATCAATGACAGCACGGACGGTGATGGACTCTTCGGTGCCGCAATCCTCTTCAACAATAATACAGTCCTGCGCCACATCCACCAAACGACGGGTCAAATACCCTGAGTTGGCCGTTTTTAACGCCGTATCCGCCAGACCTTTTCGGGCCCCGTGGCTGGAATTAAAGTATTCCAGAACGCTCAGACCTTCTTTAAAGTTAGAAATGATGGGCGTTTCGATGATTTCCCCCGAGGGTTTCGCCATCAATCCGCGCATACCCGCCAGCTGCTTAATCTGCGCCGCGGATCCCCGCGCCCCAGAATGGGCCATCATGAACACGGAATTCACCTGACCGTTGGCATTGAGTTTGGCCATACCCTTCATCATCACATCGGACAATTTGTCCGCGGTCTGGGACCAGATGTCGATGACTTTGTTGTATTTTTCCCCGTGGGTGATCAAGCCGTCCATGTACTGTTGTTCAAATTCCAGCACTTTAACTTTGGCTTCCTCGATCAGGGCACCCTTTTCCGGCGGAATCACCATGTCATCTTTTCCAAAGGAAATGCCGGCTCTGGCCGCGTGTTTGTAGCCCAAAGCCATCATCTGATCACAGAAAATCACGGAATTTTTCTGACCACTGTGACGGTAGACGATGTCAATCAGGTTGGAGATATCCTTTTTGGTCAAAACACGGTTGACCAATTCCAACGTGATGTTTTTGTGGCGTGGCAGAATGTTGTAAATCAACAAACGCCCTGGGGTAATGTCCACAACTTTTTTGTAGTGATCCCCATGACGGTCGACCAAGTCCGCCCGATAGCGGATTTTGGTGTGCATGGTGATGACCCCTGCGGCCAAGGCATGTTCGACCTCTGCCATGGTGGCAAAGGCGCGATTTTCGCCAGGGGCGCCTTCCTCAAGCAAGCTGAGGTAATAAATCCCCAAGACAATATCCTGACTGGGGACAATGATGGGCTTGCCGTTGGCGGGGCTGAGGATGTTGTTGGTACTCATCATCAACACGCGGGCTTCCAGCTGTGCTTCTAATGATAGCGGAATGTGAACAGCCATCTGGTCCCCGTCAAAGTCGGCGTTAAAGGCCGAACACACCAGCGGGTGCAGCTGAATGGCTTTCCCCTCGATCAACACAGGTTCAAAGGCCTGAATCCCCAAACGGTGCAGCGTGGGGGCGCGGTTCAAGAGCACGGGGTGTTCCCGAATGACCTCTTCCAAAATGTCCCAAACTTCGGGGCGCTCTTTTTCCACAATGCGCTTGGCTTGCTTGATGGTGCTGGCCAAACCGTACAGGTTCATGCGGGAATAAATAAAGGGCTTAAACAGCTCTAGCGCCATTTTTTTGGGCAGGCCACATTGGTGCAGCTTCAACTCTGGCCCCACAACAATCACGGAACGACCGGAATAGTCGACACGTTTCCCCAGCAAGTTCTGACGGAAACGGCCTTGTTTCCCTTTTAAACTGTCGGAGAGGGATTTCAACTGGCGCTTGTTTTGCGCCGTGATGGGGCGCGAGCGGCGGCTGTTGTCAAACAGGGCATCCACGGCCTCTTGCAGCATCCGTTTTTCGTTGCGCACCATAATATCGGGGGCGCGGAATTCCATCAGACGCTTTAAACGGTTGTTCCGGTTGATCACACGGCGGTAAAGATCATTCAAATCCGACGCCGCGAAACGACCCGCCGCATCCAAAGGCACCAAGGGGCGCAAATCCGGCGGAATCACAGGCACCACATCCATGATCATCCAGTCAGGGCGGGTTTTGGAATCCAAAAACGCCTCAACCAATTTCAAACGCTTCACCAATTTGCGACGCTTCAGGTCAGAGGTGGTGTCGGCCAGATCTTCGCGAATGTTGGCGCGTTCTGTTTCCAGATCAATGTTGCCCAGCAGGGTTTTCAGGGCCTCTGCCCCGATTTCCGCGGTAAAGGCATCTTCGCCGTATTCATCCTGCGCATCAATATATTCGTGTTCGGTCAAGAGCTGGCCGTGGGACAGGGATGTCAAGCCAGGCTCGGTCACCACATAGTTTTCAAAATACAGGATGCGCTCAATGTCCTTCAGCGGCAGATCCAAAATCAAGCCAATGCGGGATGGCAACGACCGCAAAAACCAGATGTGGGCCACGGGGGCCGCCAGATCAATGTGCCCCATGCGTTCCCGCCGGACTTTGCGAACGGTGACTTCGGTGCCACACTTTTCACAAATGATCCCTTTGTATTTCATGCGCTTGTATTTGCCGCACAAACACTCATAATCTTTAATAGGGCCGAAAATACGGGCACAGAACAGGCCCTCTTTTTCGGGCTTGTAGGTTCTATAATTAATCGTCTCGGGTTTTTTGACTTCGCCAAAAGACCACGCCCGAATTTGCTCTGGGCTGGCAATGGTGATGCGAATTTGGTCAAAGGATTGGGTGTCTTCAGTAGCAGTCTGGGGGGAAAACGATCGAAAATCGCTCATGCAAACATCCTTAGGCATATATGAGGCGGGTAAGCGCAACCCATCTCAGTTTTTGATCAAAGAGGGAATTTATAAAAGGGTGGCAAGGAAAAAGCAAGGGAAGATTTTTTTTCAAAAAAGAAAGTTTTTTCACCCCTCCCCTGCCCCATCAGTCCTATTCAGCCATAATCGTTGTGAGCTTTTAACGCACACAGAATATGCAACCTAATAATATAGCCCTCAATCCGAGGACAATCTGATGATTTTTATGACAAAAAATAACCCGCCAAAGAAAAATGCGATCCCATGAAAAAAGGCTGTTGACAGCGGGGCGGCGGTGATCTATAACCACACTCCCTGCTGACGAGGTTCCCAAACGAACCCCTTTTAATGTAAGCAGCAGGCTGGTCTGTGACACTGTAAAAATATGATAACTGACTCTCAGTGAGGGTTAGGCACCGCACAAGCAGATAGGCTCTGTTTCTGTGGTGTCTAACACCAAAAACTGAGAAGCTGAGAACAATCCTCAAGCGTAAATAAGAGCATCTGGTGGATGCCTTGGCGATTGCAGGCGATGAAGGACGTGCTAGGCTGCGATAAGCAGCGGGGAGGGGCCAAGACCCTTTGATCCGCTGATTTCCGAATGGGGGAACCCACCTTTCAGGTGACAGGTAACAGGTTTCAGGTGACGGATTTTCAACGATCTGTCACCTGTCACCCGTAACCTGTCACCTGATATAGGTATCTTTTGGCTGAACACATAGGCCTTAAGAAGCAAACCCAGGGAACTGAAACATCTCAGTACCTGGAGGAAAAGACATCAACCGAGATTCCGTAAGTAGTGGCGAGCGAACGCGGAACAGCCCAGTGCCTTCTTGAATGTAACTGGAACGACTTGGAAAAGTCGGCCATAGTGGGTGATAGCCCCGTACAGGTAAGAATAAAGAAGGACTCGAGTAGGGCGGGACACGTGAAATCCTGTCTGAACATGGGGGGACCACCCTCCAAGGCTAAATACT
>JBIIHL010000062.1:0-6839 GCA_044235825.1 Alphaproteobacteria bacterium
TGGGTGTGGGCAGGGGGTTTCGCCACAATTTGGCTTTTCTGGGGTTTCAGCCCCTCTCCCCGCCCTCTCCCCGAGGGGGAGAGGGAGAAGTCCGCCGCCTCACAACCCATTGTCTTGGATTAAAAACCAATTCCCCCAACGAATCCCTTGGTGCCAAAGGTCCCCCATGCTATATCTTAAGGCCTTGCATCACCCCTAAAGAAAAAACGGGAAAGGGACATCCATGCTGTTGTGGTTTCGTCGTGTATTGGTTGGAACATTGGCCAAGGTTTTATTGATCTTGATGATTATTTCCTTTGCGTTTTTTGGGTATCAAACGGCCTTTGATGGCAGTCCCCAAACCAACATTGTGGCCACGGTGGGCAGCGTTGATATTCCCGCCACCCGTCTGATGCGGGCCCATGAACAGATTCAGGAAAACTACACCCGCGCCTTTGGCGGCCAAGCCCTGCCGGATTTTTTTAAACAGCGCATCTGGGACGATGCCCTGAAACTGCTCATCAATGATGCCCTGATCACGTCCGCCGCCGAAAAATGGCAGATGCCCATTCCGGAAAAACGTCTGGTGAAAATTCTGGGCAACTATCCAGCTTTTCAAAATGCCGAAAAAACCTTTGATCCCGAACTGTTCAAAAGCGTTCTGGCCAAATCAGGGGTAACCCCGCAGGAGGTTCTGGATGATGTCCGCGTTGCCGAGTGGCAGCGATATTTTCGGGATGCCTTTGTGGCCGCCTCTGTGGTGCCTGACGCGCTGGTTGTTTCAACCCTGCAACAGGACAAAGAAACCCGCAGCGCTCTGATTTTCACCCTGCCTGTTGTGCCCATGACCACGGATGTGCCCGATAGCACCTTGAAACCTTGGTTTCAAACCCGCACGGATCGTTACAAAACCCCTGAAAAACGCATGTTTGGCTATACCACGTTGGGCCTGACCTTTACCGATGCTGCGGTTGAGGCGTATTATCAAGCCCACACAGCCACCTTTACCCCCGCCCCCAAGCGGCGCGTGCTGCAGCGGTTTTGCCCTGATCAGGCCTGTGTTGACCAAAACAAGGATCTGAAAGCCCTAGACCCCAAACACGCCGGCGTGACAGATTTGGGACGGGTTGAGGTCAAAGATCTTTTGCCGGCCCTGCGTCAGGTGGCTTTTGATCTGCCGCTGAACACCGTTTCTGCGCCGGTGAAAACCGATTTTGGATGGACCTTTTTGCAGGTGACAGAGATTCAGGCCCCCCCAGCCCCCCCCTTAAAAGACATTCGCGATCAGGTCATCGAGGCCATGAAAACCCCCGAAAGCATCGAGGCCCTTTACAAACAAACCAACGCCCTGGAAACGGCTGTTGCCGAAACGGGATCTTTGGAAAAAGCCAGCCAATCCCAGAATCTTTCTTATCAAAAAACCGATTTGATCACGCAGGACGCCATACCTGACGTTCTCAAACCCCTTGATAAAGAATTATGGAGCCTGCCCCCCAAGGGAACATCGGGATTGCAAGAGGTGGCCCCCGATCGCTATGTTATGGCCACCCTGATTCAGGTTGTGCCGTCTGCGGCCATGACGTTTGACCAAGCCCGCGCCATGGTTTTGCGGGATTATCATACCGAGCAAGCGCAGGCCCTGCTGAAACAAAAGCGCGACGCCCTGAAAGAAAAGCTAAAAGCCATGAAACCCGAAGAGCGCACGGCCTTTTTATCCGATGATGATATCAACGCCGTCCAGCCCACAGCCATGAGCCGCGCCCGCGCCGTGGAGGCCTTTCAGGCCGATGTGGCAGAGATCATGTTTAGTGCCCCCATAGGCGAGATCAAAGACATCACCAGCGGCGCCATGGCCCAGATTGTTCTTGTGACAGACGTTCAGCGCCCCGATCCCAAAACCCTGAGCGGCCCCGAAAAAGAAGAAACACGCCGCCGCCTGAAAGACGCCATAGCGCAGGATTATTACGAGGCGTTTTTAGAGGATCTGAAAACCCTGTTTCCCGTCACCGTGAAGGAGGATGTGTTCAAACGCCTGAAAACCAATGGTTAAAATCAGTCCGGTTTCTCAGGTTCAGGCGGCCTTTGATCAAGGTCAGGGCACATTGGTATCCCTGCGGCTATCGGCCGATTGGATCACGCCGGTGCGGGCCTTTTTGTCCCTAAAACACACCAAACATCGTTTTTTGCTGGAATCGGTGGAGCGTGCCGTGTTTCGGGGACGCTATTCGGTTTTGGGGTGGGGCAGCGATCAGGTCTGGACCTATTACGGTCAGGATCGCGGTGAACATGTCCAAAATGGTCTACCGCCAACCCCCCTCACGGGAAAGGGCCCGCAGCAGCTGAAGGCCTTGCTGTCCCAAACCCCCATCCTCATGCCGCCGGATCTGCCCCCCTTGGCCATGGGGTTTTACGGGTTTTTGGGCTTTGATATGATTCGGGATGTAGAGGTTCTTCCGGATGCCAGACCAAACCCCCTGAACCTGCCCGTGGCCAAACTGTTTCGCCCCGCCCAGATCATGGTGTTTGATAACGTTCGGGATGAAATTGTTTTGGTGAAATCTGTGTTCCCAGACGCCGGCCTTTCTGCCGCATCGGCTCATCAGGCGGCGGTGGCGATTCTCAAAGAAACCTTGATGCATCTGAGCACAGATCGTCTTTCGGATGCAGAAACCGAAACCCTGCTGGCGGGGGAGGAGGCCCTGTTGCCCACCCCCCCCGAAACCATCACATCCAGCATGACCAAAGATGCCTTTTGCCAGTCTGTTCTGGCCGCCAAAGAGGCCATCGCGGCGGGGGATTGTTTTCAAATTGTGCTGTCCCAGCGGTTTTCCCGTCCTTTTGATGGGGATCCGTTTTCGTACTATCGCCGATTGCGCCGTTTGAACCCGTCCCCCTATCTGTTTTTTCTGGATATGGACGATTTGGTTTTGGTGGGCTCCAGCCCCGAAACGCTGGTTAAAGTCGAGGAAGGCCAAATGACCGTCCGTCCCATCGCCGGCACACGGCCACGGGGTCAAACCCAAAAAGAGGATCAGGCGCTGGCCGCCGGCTTGCTGGCCGATCCCAAAGAAATCGCGGAACATCTGATGCTGCTGGATTTGGGCCGCAATGACGTCAGCCGTGTGTGCGTCCCGGGCAGCGTTCAGGTCAAAGACTCCCTCAGCATCGAGCGGTATTCCCACGTGATGCACATTGTCTCCACCGTTGAGGGCACCCTGCGCCCCGAGGTGGATGTTGTGGATGCCTTTTTGGCCGGTTTTCCAGCGGGCACAGTCTCCGGCGCCCCCAAAGTCCGCGCCATGGAAACCATTGATGGGCTAGAGCCTGATCGACGCGGCCCCTACGGCGGCGGCGTCGGGTACTTTTCCGCCGATGGGCAAACCATGGATACCTGCATCGCCCTGCGCACCGCCATCATCCACCAAGGCAAACTCCACGTCCAAGCCGGCGCCGGCATCGTCGCCGACAGCGACCCCGACAGCGAATACACCGAAACCGTCAACAAAGCCAAGGCGTTGTTGGTGGCGGTTTAGGGGGGAGAGGGAACATAGGTAAAATTATGCTGCCCCCCTACACCCCCGTTTTTTCATGCAATTTCAATTCTTCAATGATTTTGAAAATCAGGTTCATTTCCTCTAAAATCCTTTGAATTTCCTCAGTAAATGTTGCCGGCTGGAAAATGGATCCTGCGCTAAAGTATCGTTTTTTTAGGGGAATCATCAGCAGCAGATTTTGGTTATAAAAACTCGCCTGAACATCCGCCCCCCAAAACAGATTCGATAGGCCCTGCAGCCGCTCCATAAAACTGGGGGTCAACAAATAACGGGCTTCGATTTGGTTGGATGCATAAACCTCAAAATCCTCCTCAAAACGGGGATCCTCCAAATTGACCTTTTCCAGTTCTTTAGATGGCTTATAGGCCCAATTCATCAGAAATCCTCGATCCCTTTTCACAATCGTTTTACCTAAAAAACTCTTGTTCATACTCAAAAAAATAAAAATTCCTTTGAAAACAGTAGGTTTGTAGCCGCCGCTTCCTTGTTTCAAGTGGGCCCAGACAATATCCAAAGTTACATTTTTGTGGGATCCTCGAACGGAATCACAATCATTTAAGATGGTCCTATCATAAGGTGGAACAATTCCAGAGGGTTCAATGCGTTTCCAATTCACTAAATCCTCTGGTGAGTAATGGAAATCTTCTCCAAAAAAACTGAAAATATGGGGGAAAATGGTTTTTTTTACAGATTTTTTGTATTGCCAAACAGGCAGGTAACACCATGCCGCAATGGCTGTAAAGCTGAGGGAAATAATTGAGGAGAGGAGCTTAATGTCCTGATCCGTGAGTTTTTCAAAAAAATGAAAAGTTTGTCCTTGAACCTTGAAAACAGCAATCATGACCCCAATGGCAACCATAAAGCACAAAAAACAAAAATATCGTTGACCAAAGCTTTTTAACGTGGCGATGCGTTGATGTTCAAACTTATGAATTTCGGGCTTGATAAACTGTTCATAGTGTGGGGCAAAGGGTTTTTGTGATCCCTCGGGATCTTGAAAAACAGAATTTTCAAGATGGGGTTTAGGAATGTTACCCATCATTAAAGAAAATAGACTTTTGATGGTGGAAAGCCTAACAGACTTTATGTCTTCTATAATTTGATTTGTAATTTGACCAAAGGTGTGAGTGTCAAACATCTAGGCTCCTCAACAGTTTTTACGGTTTTATAGAGAAGCCCCCTACACCCCCGTTTTCTCATGCAATTTCAATTCTTCGATGATTTTGAAAATCAGGTTCATTTCCTCTAAAATCGACTGAATTTCCTCAGTAAAGGTCGCTGGCTGGAAAATGGACCCTGTGTCAAAATAGCGTTTTGTTAGGGGAATCATCAGCAGTAAATTTTGGTTATAAAAACTTGCTTGGATATCGGTCTTCCCAAACAGGTCCGACAGGCCCCGCAGCCGCTCCATAAAACTGGGGGTCAACAAATAACGGGCCTCGATTTGGTTGGATGCATAAACTTCAAAATCCTTTTCAAAACGGGGATCCTCCAAATTGACCTTTTCCAGCCCCTCTGGCTTTTTGATGGCCCAATTCATCAGCAATCCTCGATCCCTTTTCACAATCGTTTTTCCCGAAAACCATTTGTTCATGCTCAGGCAAACAAAAAGACCTTTAAAAACAGTGGATATTGATTTGCCGCGTTTTTGTTTCAAGTGGGCCCATACAATATCCAAAATTACATTTTGGTGGGATCCCCGAACAGAATCAGTTAATATCGATCTATTGTAAGCTGGAAGAATCTCCGAAGATTCAAGGGGCTCTATTCCCATCAAAGCTTCTGGGGAATAATCAAAATTTTCTCCGAAAAATTTGAAAATAGGTGGAAAAATGGTTTTCTTGACAGAGCCTTTGTAGCGCCAAACAGGCAGGTAACACCATGTCATAATGGCCGTAAGGGTGATGAAAAGAATTGATACAAGATCACCAATTCCCTTACTGGCATTCTCCCCATGTAGGAGTTTTTCAAAAAAATGAAAAGTTTGTCCTTGAACCTTGAAAACAGCAATCATGACCCCAATGGCAACCATAAAGCACAAAAAACAAAAATATCGTTGACCAAAGCTTTTTAACGTGGCGATGCGTTGATGTTCAAACTTATGAATTTCGGGCTTGATAAACTGTTCATAGTGTGGGGCAAAGGGTTTTTGTGATCCCTCGGGATCTTGAAAAACAGAATTTTCAAGATGGGGTTTAGGAATGTTACCCATCATTAAAGAAAATAGACTTTTGATGGTGGAAAGCCTAACAGACTTTATGTCTTCTATAATTTGATTTGTAATTTGACCAAAGGTGTGAGTGTCAAACATCTATGCTTTTTAATGTATTTTTGTTGAGGTTTTTAAAAAATCATCAACATTCACAGAACCCCGCGACACTTGGTCCGTTTCATAAAACGGCATTTCCGCAATTCCCGCCATTTTGGCAAGAACGTTGCCTGGAAAAATCTGAACGCTGTTGTTTAAATCCGTTACCGACGCGTTATAAAACCGCCGTGCTGCGGCGATTTGGGCCTCCACTTCGTTATAGGTCTGCATGGCCTGAACCATGGTTTGATCGGATTTCATATCGGGATAATTTTCCGCCTTGATCATCAGCTGCCCCATGCGCTGCCCCAAAGCCTCAGACGCAGCCAAATGGTGTTTCAGGGACTCTGTATCTTTGGGATTATACGACGGTGCGGCGTTTTCCCGCAGGGCCGTAATGTCGGACATCAGGGATTTTTCATGCTCCATAAAACGGGCGGCCAGTTTTAAAATGTTGGGCACCAGATCCCACCGCTGTTTCAGCTGCACATCAATCCCCGAGAGAGCCTGCAGGGCTTGGTTACGTCTGCTGACCACGCGAACGTACAAAACGTATACAAACACAATCAAACACCCAGCCGCGATCAGCAGAATCAGGGGCAATTCCAGAACATAATAAAACAGACTCAAAAAAACAGTAACAATGATCAGGATGAACAAAAATTCCATGGCGTTTTCCTTGATTTAGAGATTTTTTTTAGAGTGTACGGGAGAACCTATCCCGTGTCACCCAAATTCACACCGGCATCCGCATGACCTCTTGCCAGCCGGTGACCAGACGATCACGCACGGACAGCAGGGTTTGCAGGGTTAATTCCGCTTGGCTGACCGAGGTGACCACCTCAGAGAGTTCCACTTGGCCGGGGACCAAGGCTTCGGCGGAGATATGTTCGCTGCTGCGCTGTTGGTTGATGGCGGATTGCAAACTGTCGGAGAGAAAATCCTGAAACGACGCCTTCCCCGCAGGCGAGCCCCCCAAAGAGGGCATGGCCCCCCCC
>JBIIHL010000063.1:0-6791 GCA_044235825.1 Alphaproteobacteria bacterium
AACATCAAAAAATGTCCCCATGATCATGGCAAGCCCCCAAAATACCCTGAAACTCACCCAAACTAACCCATACACAACACAAAATCAAAACTTAGATAGGGTTTTTAGAGGTGCCCCCAAATGTACGCTCAGCACCGTCTGATATTCGACGAAAAAGTGGGGTCAAATCTTTTGGTACAAGACCCTTTTTAAAAGCCTCTTCCCACGCCAGCAATCGTTGCGTGACTCCACTAAAGAAATCTAATGTTTTGCGGGGGGGGGGGGTGTTTTCAGACATGCTTTAAATCCATCAATAAAAATTATAAAATATGTTATAATTAAAATTCGGCGGGATATCAAGGAAAAAAGCACACAAACAAAACCCCCGTTATGCCCCTATACCCTCGGGATCTAACCCCGAACACCTGAGACACATCCCAAACACCTCCACCACCGAGGCGCGGGGGTAGAGAACACCAAAACCCACAGCTATGGCTCAGGCGGCTTGGCTCTCTCTGCGCCAAACAGGGAAAGGATCCGGCAATTTTGACCATTGTGTTATATTAAGGGTCTTTGCCTGATCATCCCCCACCAGACAGGCATCCAGTTCGCGGCGAATCCATGCTTGGTCGTAATCAATGCCTATGAACACCAACTCTTGACGGCGATCCGCATAGACAGGATGCCAATTTTTTTTCAAATGTTTGTGCCATTCCTTGTCTTGTGGCCACCGTTCTTTGGGTATATTTGTCCACCAAATACCCATGGCTTCTGTTTGCACCACAGCACCCGCCTGATGAAGATCCCCCACCCATTCAGGGCGGCTCGCCAACCAGAAAAATCCCTTGGCACGAAGGATCCCCGGCCATGGTTTTTGGGTAAAGGCATGAAACTTGGCGGGATGAAAGGGGCGACGCGCCCGATAAACAAAGCTTTTGATACCGTATTCTTCTGTTTCTGGTTTGTGGTCCCTAAAGCTATAAAGTTCTTGTGACCACAGGGGATAGGTTTCGGCCTCCCCTTCTTTGAACAGCCCCGTGTTTAAAATGGCCGACAGGGGAATGTTCCCACGCTCCGCTTCGATAATGCGGGCAACGGGGTTAAGGGCTTTGATGACCTTATACACTATGGCTTTTGTATCAGCGTTTACCAAGTCGGTTTTGTTTAGGACAATCACATTGGCAAACTCAATTTGTTCCACCAACAGGTTCACCAGCGGGCGGCTATCATCGTCTCCCAGAGATTCCCCGCGATCTTTCAGGAAATCCTGACTGGAATAGTCTTTGAGCAGGCTGGCAGCATCCACCACCGTAACCATGGTATCCAGCCGCGCCACATCCGACAGGCTGTTGTCATCTTCATCGCGAAAACTGAACGTGGCCGCCACAGGCATAGGCTCTGAAATGCCGGTGGATTCTATCACCAAATAATCATATTGGCCTGATTCTGCCAAGGCCCGAACTTCTTGCAGCAAATCCTCTCGCAAGGTGCAGCAAATGCAACCATTGGACATTTCCACCAGATTTTCTTGTGTATGGGAAACCCCCGTGTGATCCCCTGCCACCAATGCGGCATCAATATTCACCTCGCTCATATCATTCACAATCACCGCCACTTTACGCCCTTCTCGGTTATTCAAGATATGATTCAGCAACGTGGTTTTTCCGGCACCCAAAAAACCAGAAAGAACAGTAACGGGAAGCAACTTTGACTTTGATATCAATGACATGGCTTGACCTTTTTGATAGACTAGGGAGGCTATTATGTTATGTTATAATATAACACTATAGCCTGTCAACGCAAACAAAGCCAAGATCCCCACCATCACCCTTTGGGTTTTAAACACCGATGACACATCCCAAACACCTCCACCACCGAGGCGCGGGGGTGAAAGCCGAGATCCTTGGCCTTAGCAGGGATCAGGGCAGACAGCTCTGCATCGCAAAATTCCTTGGCATCGCCGCACGCATCACAGATCAACAGCTGACAGGCCTTATGCATTCCCGGGTGATGACACGGCACATAGGCATTTAGGGCATGAACTTTATGCACCAACCCCTGTGCCTCTAAAAAATCAATGGCGCGGTACACGGTGGGGGGCTTGGGGGATCCAATACCCTTTTGCCGCAGAACCTCGATCATGTCATAGGCTTTGGCGGGGGTATCGTGGTCCCACAGATGTTCCAGCAACACATGACGGATGGGGGTCATGTCCAAAGCGTGGTTATGACAATACGTCGTGACGACATCAGGGATCATGGGATCATTTCCGATTCAACAAAGGGTGCTGCGGTGGCCCCAGATCCGGATCATCCTGTGGCCAACTGGCCGCCAGAAACAAACTGGCCACCACCACAATGAACAAACCCGCCCCCACACCCAGCAGGGCATGGATCACACGCAGAAACGTTTCTGACGCCCCAAACAACCGCAGCAATCCCGTTTTGGATTGCAACGCCAGAACCGCCAGCGTGGCGGTGGTGATGAAGGTCCCCACACCCATGGCCAGCGTGGCCAAAATGCCCGCCCATACCGCGCCCATCATGCAGGCAAACACCAACAGGATAATGGCCCCCGTGCAGGGCCGAATGCCGATAGAGAGAATCATCAGGACAAGGGATCGCCGGTCAGAAGTAGCGGCCACCGCCGCAGGGTCCATCCCGTGATTGCACCCTTCATGGTGGTGATGCTGCTCTTTAAGATGCCATGCTTCGCGCAGGCCGCGCACCAGCAGGGCCAGCCCCACCAGCGCCATAAAGCCATAACCGGCAACCTCTAGCCACGCGGCGGCCTTTTCGGTTTCATAACGGGCCAGACCCAGAATCTGATAAAGTCCAACCACCACCACAATGGCCGTGATGGCTTGGAGCAACGAAGACAAGGCCGAAACCATAATCCCCCGCCTGAGCGTATGCCGCCCCGCCAGCAAATAGCCGGTAACAATCACCTTGCCATGCCCAGGCCCCACCGCATGAAAAATGCCATACAAAAACCCCACACTGACCAACGATAGTGTGGCTCCCAGTGCATGGGTTTCCGCCACCGCCCGCAAATCCCTGCCCATGGTTTCATGAAACAGCTTTTGCTGTGCCTGTATCCAGAGCAGCGCGGTGGCAACAGCGTCTTTCCACACAGGAAAGAAGACCACCACGCCTGCCACCACGCCAAGGAATACCACCAACAGGACAAGGCGCGCCTTTCGTGTCTGCGGCGGCAAAGGGGCGTGGCCGGCATCCTCGTGATGATGGGTGCATCCTGTATGATCGTGATGATGGTGGGGGTGTTCATTCATCGGGGGCGCTCATGATGCTTTGCAATGCAGGTCAACCCGCTCGGCGAAAAAGCCCCCTAAATCCTCAGGGGCCTTGGCATTTTTATCCAGTGCCCCTGCCATGGCTATGACGGCAACATCGGGCTTGGGGCGCTCTAGGGTTGCATGACACGATGATGGGCCGGACATCCTCACGCCATCTTTGATGTGTTTCATTTCAATATAATAACTGGGGTCGTAAATGCGATAGCTGATGGTTTGTTTTTGGGGATGAATGGGCTTTTCTAAGGTCAGGGTAAAGGAAAGGCGGATACGGTTTTCCTTGAGATCAGAGGTAATGTCCCGATAGCCTGAAAAATTCAAACGGGTTTGGCCCGCATCCATAAAGGTAAAATAACCAAAAGTCTTTAGATTCTCCAGATTCTCTTTACCCAGTTTTACGAGCTTGCTTGTATCCACAACCCCCTGTTGGGCCACGCCAAAATCCTGCAGGGCAAATTCGGTATAAAATTCGTCAAACACCCATGTCTGCCGCAGCCCTGTGACCCTGCCCTGCCCATCAAAAAGAATTTCAGATTGCACATCAATCCACGCATGGGGATGGGCGCGGGCGGGCCCAGAACTCAGGCACAGGATAAACAGCCCTGCACCGCCTGCAACAAGAAAAAAAGATAAAGACCGCAAAATTGTTCTAGCCAAGGCTGTCATGGTGTTATAGTATAACATGCGATGTTTTTTTAAGGCAAGCCCAAAACCATGAGCCATTTTTCCCCCAGACCCACATGGTTATCATATTCGGCGGGTGTGCGTCTGCTTTTTGTTGCGGTGTTGCTGCTGGTGTTATGGGCCGTGATGGGCGCGGTTTTGTCATGAGTCTGGTGTTTCACAATCTGACCGTCGGCTATGACAGGCACCCTGCGGTGCATCATTTGTGCGGCACGCTTAAGGATAACAGCCTAACCGCGATTATTGGCCCCAACGGCGGGGGAAAAAGCACGCTGCTGAAGGCCATTATGGGGCTGTTAAAACCCCTGTCGGGCCATATTCAAAAAACAGGTCCGTGCCAAGTGGCCTATCTGCCCCAAGTGACCGAGATCGACCGCAGCTTTCCCGTGTCGGTTTTTGATACGGTTCTTTTGGGATTTTGGCCGCTGTGTGGCCTGTGGGGGAGCATCACAAAACACCAACGCCACGAAGCTCTGCAGGCCCTAGAGGCCGTGGGTATGGAATCCTTTGCTGCCCGCCCTATCTCGGCTTTGTCATCGGGGCAGTTCCAACGGGTTCTGTTTGCCCGCCTGATGGTGCAGAATGCGGATGTGTTTTTGCTGGATGAGCCCTTTGCCGCCATTGACAGTCGCACCACGATCGACCTGATGCAAGTTTTAATCAACTGGCATCAACAGGGCAAAACTGTGGTTGCGGTCGTTCACGATCTACCCCAGGTCAAGGCCTTGTTTCCTGAGGTTTTGCTGCTGGCGCGGGAATGCATCGCCTGGGGCCCAACCCCCACCGTCATGACAGAGGACAACCTGCGCAAGGCCGATGGTCTGGCACGGCAATGGCACGACCATGGCGAGGTCTGCGCCGCATGAGCCTATACACCACCCTGATTGCCCCCTTTGCTGAGTATGGGTTTATGAGCAAAGCCCTGCTGGGCTGTATTCTGCTGAGCCTGAGCAGTGCCCCGCTGGGGGTTCTGTTGATGCTGCGGCAAATGAGCCTGATGGGCGATGCCATGGCCCATGCCGTCCTGCCTGGGGTGGCCGTGGGGTTTTTGCTGGGGGGGGCATCGTTGCCCCTGATGAGTTTGGGGGGATTTGTGGCGGGTGTGATGATCGCCGTTCTGGTGGGTCTGGCCACCCGCAGCACCACCCTAAAGGAAGATGCGAATCTGGCAGCGTTTTACCTGATGGCCCTTAGCCTTGGCGTTTTGCTGATCTCGCTCAAGGGCAACACGGTGGATTTGATGCACCTTTTGTTTGGCAGTGTGCTGGCGGTGGATGATGCGTCCCTGCGCCTGATGGCGGGGGTGTCATCGTTCACCTTAATCACCTTTGCGCTGTTTTATCGGGCGCTGCTGACAGAGGCCTTTGATCCCGTTTTTTTGCGTTCTGTCTGCAATCGGTCGGGGATGTTTCACCTGTTGTTTTTGGTGCTGGTGGTGGTGAATCTGGTGGCCAGTTTTCAGGCGCTGGGGACCCTGATGGCCGTGGGGCTGATGATGCTGCCGGCGGTGGCGTCCCGTTTTTGGGCCCAAGGGTTTGCCCCGATGGTTGGGGTGGCGGCGGGCCTTGGCCTCTTTGCCAGCACGGCGGGATTGCTGCTGTCGTATCACATCAACGTGCCCTCAGGGCCCGCCATTATCTTATCGGCGGGGGTGATGTATCTGTTGTCTCTGCTGTTCGGGCGGTTTGGCAGTGTGCGGGCACGGTATTTTCCCTTTAAACACCTGAATCAATAATGGAGACTTGCATGAAAAAAATACGCAACGCCTTTCTGCTCAGCCTAGGGCTCATCGTGGGGGCAGCCTCGGCTGATGCGGCGCCGCTGAAGGTGGTGGCCAGCTTTACCGTTCTTGGTGACCTTGCGCAACAAGTAGGCGATGATGATGTGACCGTCACAACCTTGGTGGGCGCGGATGGCGATACCCATGTGTTTCAGCCTACCCCCAATGATGCCAAAGCCTTAAAAGAGGCGGACGTGATTATCATCAATGGCCTGGGGTTTGAAGGGTGGATGAGCCGCCTGATTGAATCCTCTGGCACCAAAGCCCCTGTGGTCACCGCCAGCCAAGGCATTGCCAAAACCCTGACCATGGCGGAAAAAGAGGAAGAAGGCCATCATGACCACCATCATCACCATGGCAGCACCGATCCCCATGCTTGGCAGAGCCTGACCAATGGGCGCGTGTATGTGAAAAACATCGCGGCTGCCTTGCAAAAAGCCGATCCAGCGAACAGTCAAGACTATACAGACAGAGCCGCAAAACTGGATGCGGAACTCGCTGCCCTGGATGCTTGGGTGAAAAAAGAAATTGCCACCGTGCCTGAAGCAAAACGCCGCGTCATCACCACCCACGATGCCTTTGGCTATTTTGCTGATGCGTATCAGGTGACCTTTTTGGCCCCCACGGGCTTTAGCACCGATGATGAACCCAGCGCCAAGGAAATGAAAACTTTAATCCAGCACATCCAATCCGGAAAAACCCGCGCCCTGTTTTTGGAAAGCATGGGCAACCCCAACATCATCAAACAACTGGCCGCCGAAACGGGGGCCGTGGTGGGGCCGGCTTTATACACCGATGCCCTGTCCACGGAAAATGGGCCCGCAGCAACCTATCAAAAAATGATGCAATACAACGTCACGGCACTGGTGAACGCCATGCAGCAAAATCCGTGACAGGGGTTTTTCAGGCTATAGTATTTCCCTTTTTTAATCGTACTAAAAAAGGGCATTGACGGCGTTGTAATGGTCCATGTTGGGGTGGCGTATAATTTTGCGATATTTTCGTTTGAGGTTGGCCCAGACATGTTCGATGGGA
>JBIIHL010000025.1:0-20750 GCA_044235825.1 Alphaproteobacteria bacterium
CCTTAATACGATCCGGCGCATAATCCAGCGCCGTAACATGGGCCCCGCGCGAGGCCAGCTGCATCGTCTTTCCCCCCGGGGCCGCGCCCATATCCAAAACGGCTTTCCCCCGGACATCACCCAGCGCCATCACCGGAAAGCTGGCCGCCACATCCTGAACCCACCACAGCCCTTGGTCATACCCAGGCAAAGATGCAACAGCAGGCGGCTCAGGATGCCGGTATGACCAAGGCACCAGAAAGGAACTACCCCCCTGCCCTGCCCCACCGGCCCCCGCAAGGGTTATATCGAGAGGAGGTATGTCCAAACATACCTGCGCCATCCTGTTCAAATCCTCTGGGGCATACCCCTGCTGCAATCGCTGGTATAACCAAGGAGGCATGAGGGTTTCAGGCTTTAGGTAAGCCTCGCGCCACCCCTCCCCCAACCGCACGGCTCGCTGGATCAAGGCATGAACATATTTTTGGGCATAGGGCTTTGAAACGCTTTTGGCCCACTGGGCCACGGCATACACGGGGGTGCCTAAACACAGAATCTCTGTTAAGGCCAAATGCAAAACAGCCTCGTGATCTGTTTTTTTGGGGGAAAAATCCCGCAGCATAGCCATAAAGGCCCCCCGATACCGAAACAGGGTTTTTAGGCGCACCATCACAAATCCCCGATCCGCCGCATCATACCGCGCAAAGCTGGGGTGACGGGCGCAGGTTTCCTCCAACATTTGTCTGCGTTTGAGAATATCACCATAGATCTCCAGCACCAAACGGCGCAGGGCCATGCTGTGATCCATAGAAAATCGGGATGGTTTTGGGGCAGACATTATGGTACGTTTGTTTATCGTCAGAGTATCACAGGTTGGATATGGCCAAGGACATTACCACATCAGCTGAGGAAACGCACGTCCCCACTGAAAAAAAATCCGCGGATAAAAAAGAGCCCCCTGTGGCGTCAGCCCCCACCGAATGGATCGTCCGCAAATCCGACGGGCGCATGGTGGTGACGGATTTTTAATCCAATAAAACAAGGTGGTGCGGTCGAGAAGAGTCGAACTTCCACGGGTCTCCCCACAGCGACCTCAACGCTGCGCGTCTACCATTCCGCCACGACCGCACAAAGGTCGCTGACCTTAACAAATCCCCCCGCCCATCGCCACAAAATTTTTTTTAAGGAAAATTTGACCACCCCCCAAAACCTTGGTATAAAGCACACCGTTGATGATGCCCCAGTGGTGGAATGGTAGACGCGGCAGACTCAAAATCTGCTACTCGCAAGGGTGTGGGGGTTCAAGTCCCTCCTGGGGCACCAAAAAACCGTTTTCCAAAACAATGCCGGCCTTAGTGACCCACCTGATAAAGGCGAATGTTGGGATACAGCTTTTCGTCTGTGGCAATACGTTTCAGGCTCTCTGGCGGGTTGATTTTTCCACTGGCCACATCGTAAATCCAGCGACCACGGGGCTCTGCCCGTTTTAAACACACAATCACGGCATCGGGACGATGTTTTTGGATCAGGGCTTGGGCTTGCTGCTCTGTCTTGGCGGAAAAAAACGTTGCCAAATCTTTCAGGGCGGCAGGCTCTCTATGATAATTCCCCGCCAAGGCCGTGTAGGGGGTCCAAAACAGCAACGCGGGCATATCATTGTTATGGGTGAAAATCAAACGGGCTTGGGGCAGCGCAGGCATCAGGGTATTTTGGATAAAAACCCGCGTATCGTCATCACAGGCATTATCCACACCATCTTTTTGCGATGACGGCCAAAGTTCCGCCAAACTCATCAAAAACACCAAACTCAACACGGGCAAAGCCGCCATGATGATCACACAGCACGCTCTTAAACTATCGGACAAAGCCGAGAGTTTCCGCGTTTTAACCAACGCATCCAAAACAGGCAAAAACAAAAACACCCCAGGCAAAAACGCATAGGCGTAAAGACGCACCACCGCCATCCCCAACCCCAAGGTCACCACCGCATAACCAAACACAAAGATATCCGGAGAATGCTCCTGAAAAAGCCCGTCCCTCGCCACCCTCAGCCGATGAAAGAAAAACCCATACCCCAAAAGAAACAAAAGATGAGAAGCCACAATCCCCACCCACGGTTGGGGGGGGAAAATATCTTTAAAGCTATCCACCAAGGGCTGTTGTTCCGACACGTTTGGCAAAAAAGACTTTATGATATAGGGATCCAGCCCCCCCATGGTGAGTTTATAAAATTCCGGATACAGGCACCGCATAACCCCCAAAATTAAAATCAATACACCCACCGCAAAAAACAAACGGTCCCACAGATCCTGACGCTCTGTTGCCTTCAGGGCCCAAAAGCCCAAGGTTACCAGCGCGAGCAACGCCACGTAAACCACAGAAACCGTGTCATAAAAAGGAACCCAAAACACAGGCTGCTCTATCCCAACAGCCACCGCCAGAATCAGGGTTGTGATCCCCAGAACCTTTAAAAAAGACGCGTGATACTCCCTAGGGCGCCTTAACCAGCAAAAGGCCAACCCCGCAAACGATAAAAAAGACACGATAAAAAATTCAGGGGAAACCCATATCCCCAATCCCGTAACCATGGCCAAATAGGGGGCGTGATCCTCTTTTCCCCGAATCACGCTATAAGTCAAAAGAAACTGCAGCCACGAACACACCAAAAGCAAGCCATGATGATCAACGGCCCCAGGATCAAACGCTCTGAACCACGGATTAAGAACCATGGCCATCAAAACAAAACTCTGTGCATAAACAGGCATCCCCTGCCCCACCATCCATCGCCACACAAGGGCAAGCCCCAAAACAAACAACAGCGGTGGCATGATCATGGCCGATCCGATGAGGGCCTGTTTTTCATCCAAAAACAAACGCATGGGCCCATACCCCGCCAACACCACACCATCCATGGGCCGTGTCCACGGGGTCACGGTTCCCATGGGGGGATTGGTCCGATGAATCCTATGATCCCCCCAATCCCCCGTTTGAATCAGATTGTCCACCACCACCAAACGCAAAATCGAATCGGGATCCTTCATCGTTTCCATCCAATTTTGCGGCTGGGTCATAATGGGCAGAATCTTCATCCCCAAAACAAACAACAACGACAAAATCAGGGGCGAAAGCCTGTGCGACAGGGGGGCGGATAGGAAAGAGGCCATAACGGTTTATTGACATTGGGATTATAATCTTACAGCATCTTACCCATAAAACTGTAAAAAACCAAAAATGATGTCACGATGTTTTTCAATCGCCAAATAAGAAAACGTACAGAAATTCGCCTGCGTCCCTATCCCAGCGAGGCGGGGGATTTTCTTTATTTCCCCTTTGATCATCATCGCGGCGGTGTGGGATATGCTGTAAAAGCCAAAGATTTAGAACAGGCCAAGGCCGCCGACTGGGATCCCTTTTCTTTTATTTTTGTGCCTATGCTGTTGTTGGGGGCGCTGATGGCTTGGCTGTTTGATTATGACCTTATTGGGTCCTTGTTGGGGTTGGGGTTGGGGATCTGGCTGGGCGTTTTGAATTATGACTGGCAGAAACGACGGTTTGATGCTTTTTTGTCACACTTAACCCCCCTGCCCCACCGATTGACATTCAAACGGTATTGGATGGAGCGATCGCTGCAGGTTTCCCGTTTTTATATTTTTATTTTGTCTCTTTTTTCTGTTTTTCTGCTGATCCTTTTTATTGGAACCATGATTTATGGCCTCTCAGGGGATAGCCTGCGCCAACAGCTTTTAGTGTTGGTTCTTGCGGCCCTGATGACGGCGTATTACGGGTACCGCGCATACATGCTGCTAACGTCGCGCTGGAAAGCAGCAAAGCTGTCTTTGGGACGGACAGAGGGACTGTTGCCCACCTATGAACGGGAAAAACCATGATCTATCCTTTCTGGATGACCGCCCGCATGCGGCGGCATCACTACCGCGTTTGCGTGCGCCCCACCCGTCAGGGGGAATTTTTGATTCATCCCTTCGCCCATAAACGCGGCGGCGTTGGCTACGTGGCCACAAAAAGCATCAAGGATCAGTGGGAAGCGCCCTTTATGCATCCCACATACATTGCCCTGATTGTGGGAATCCTGATATCCTGCCTGCTGCTGATTGTGATTGGCACCGTCACGTTGCCGATTCTGATTTTGATGATTGCAGGGTGGCGATTGAAACTGAAAATGGATGAAAACAAACGTTTCCAAGCCCTGCGTCCCCAAATGCGTATCGCCCCCATGACGCTCAGTAAAAAACGCTATGATATTGAATACGCCAGTCAATATACGGAAAAAGAACTAAAGAACAGCATCAAAAAAAACCTATGCCTTTTGCTGGGTTTTGGTGGACTGTTGGTTGTTTTCGCCCTACAGGCCTTCTGGCTTTTATGGACTGCGACTTTTTTGATTTTTTTGGGGTGCTGCTTATATCTGATGCGTCTCTTTACCCTGAAAAAACGCAAATTAACCTCTTTTCGTTATTCTTTGGTGGCGGGGGATCCTATATTCATCCCAATTCCTGAAGACACTATCCCCATCAGTGAACCCGAAAAATCCATTGCCTCCTAAGGTTTCACCACAGGTTGATCTTCAGAATCTTTACCTTTCGGAGACAGAAGGGATTTCAAAGAGTCTCCCGCAGCATCAGGTGGTAGGTCCTTTTCTTTGTTTTCCGAAAACCCATACACCACCCGCCGGCGTTGCTCGGCATTCAATAGAGTATAATCCTGATAAAATTGGAGGGTTGATGCGACTTGATCCTGAGGAATGTATTTGGATAATAAAGCCTCCGCCTCAGCCGATTTTCCCGAAACACCGTAAACAAGAGCCAGATTCATCTCAAAACGCGGCTCGCTATCGGCGCGTTCGGTGAGGGCTTTGAAAAGGGCCTCTGCCTCCGTCACATTGCCCTGTAACAACAACGAAAGGCCCAAATTATTTTTTGCATTCAAATTTCGAGGGCTATGCTCGATAACTTGGCGATAATGGTTTTGGGCTGTATCGTGATGTCCCAAAACATCCTCGACAACCCCTGCGCCTAAGTGGTTGCCATCGCTGGGATTCATTTGCAAAAGATCCTGATAGTATTTTTGGCTGGCCTTAAAATCCTCGGCATAAAAGGCCGCCTGCGCCAGATTTTTAAGATACAATTCGTTTTTAGGGTTGTTTTGATGCAACAAAAGGTAGGCCTGATAAGAAGCCTGCGCATTCCCCATGCGGTCAAACGTCACGGCGATTTTTTCCAGCGTGGCATCATCGGGCTTTTTTTTATAGGCACGCAAATAAAGGTCAAGGGCGGGTTGGTAATTTTCAGCCTCAAAGGAAGAATCCGCAATTTTTATCAATGATGCTGAGGCCTCTTCGTTGGCGGCTTTGCGATAGGCCTCTTCCTTAAGAGCGCAGGCCGAGGCCATGGCCAAAACCATACACACAAAAAATAGTCGAAAAAAAGGGAAAAGGCTTGACATAAAAGCACCTTAAAACGGAAAACAAAGCAACGCTAGGAAAAAACGATTATGGACACGCTCAGCACGCTGTTTTCAGATGAGATGAGGAGGGTTGAGGAACTGTTATCAGAAAACGTATCCTCTAGTATTGCCCTGATCCCCGACCTTTCCCATTACTTGCTGGATGCGGGGGGTAAACGCATCCGGCCGTTGATGACCTTGGCCTGCGCGGGATTGATGGGATATACAGGGGATCGCCACTATCCGCTGGCTGCCGCCGTGGAATGCATCCATACCGCCACCCTGCTGCATGATGATGTTGTGGATCAGGCTGATGAACGCCGCGGCAAAGCCAGTGCCCGTCTGGTATGGGGCAATTCGGCCAACGTTCTGGTGGGGGATTTCCTGTTCAGTCGGGCGTTTCAATTGATGGTGGAAACCAAAACGCTAAAAGTGTTGGAAATTCTGGCGCGGGCGTCTTCCCGCATTGCCGAGGGAGAAGTGCTACAACTGCTATCCCTGAAAAACCTGACCATGACAGAAGAACACTATTTTAATATCATCGAGCGGAAAACAGCCGAATTGTTTGCCGCGGCCTGCGAGGTCACGGGGTATCTGGCCCAAAAACCCCAAGAAACATGCGATCATTTGCGCCGTCTGGGGCTGCACTTGGGGCTGGCGTTTCAGCTGCAGGATGATCTGTTGGATTATACCGCCGCGGGGGAGTCCCTGGGCAAAACCATTGGCAAGGATTTTTTAGAGGGCAAAGTGACGTGGCCTTGGCTAACCCTGTATCAGCGGGTTTCACCGTCTGAAAAAACATGGATGCAGGGTTTGATGGACAATGAGGACCAGCGCACCAGCGCCCTGCCCCAGATGATCCAGCTGCTGCATAACCATACTGTTGTTGCTGATATGGAAAACTTGGTGATTCACCATACCCAGCAGGCAGAAGAGTCCCTTCATGCCTTGGCCGGCCCCAACGCGATTCATGATGCTTTTGCGGATATTCTACAAAGCCTCGCCCACAGGCAGCACTGATTCCCCTGCTTTGGGGTTACACAACGTCCGCCAGCAAAAAGGACAATTCCAAAGCCTGTGACGCATTCAATCTGGGGTCGCAGTGGGTTTCGTAGCGATGTTTCAAATCGTCCTCCCCCAACTGCTGGCCGCCGCCGACACATTCCGTGACATCCTGTCCCGTCATTTCGATATGAACCCCACCGGCGTGGGTGCCCATTTGTTTGTGAACGGCAAAAAATTCCCTGACTTCCTGTAAAATGGCGTCAAAGGACCGCGTTTTGGTCCCATCGCTGGTTTTATGGGTATTGCCGTGCATGGGATCGCATGACCAGACCACCGATTGGCCTGTGCCCTCAATGGCCCGAATGAGTGTCGGCAAATGGGTTTCCACCTTGCCCGCCCCCATACGGGAAATCAGAACAATGCGGCCCTCTTCGTTATCGGGATTGATGGTTTTGATAATGTCCACCAACGTTTGGGGGTCCGTGGTTGGGCCACACTTGATGCCCACAGGATTCCCAATGCCCCGCATAAAGGCCACGTGGGCGTGATCCGGCTGTCTGGTCCTATCCCCAATCCACACCATGTGGGCCGAGGTGTCATACCAATCCCCTGTTAAGCTATCAATGCGCGTCAGGCATTCTTCATAGTGCAGCAATAACGCTTCGTGGGACGTATACACCGTTGTTTTTTCAATCTGGGGAACCTGTTCTGCCGTCAGGCCGCAGGCCTCCATAAAGCTCAGGGCCTTGGTGATACTGTCGATGGTGTCTTGGTAACGGTGCCCCACGGGAGAGGCCGCCACAAAATCCAAACTCCACCGGTTCAGCTTGTGAATGTTGGCATACCCCCCTTCGGAAAGGGCGCGAATCAAATTCAGTGTGGCTGCGGATTGATAATAACAGCGCAGCATCCGCTCGGGGTCAGGGCGCCGTGCCTCTGGCGTAAAGTCCATACCGTTGATGATATCCCCGCGATACGCGGGCAGGGTTATATCCCCAATGGTTTCGGTATCGGCCGAGCGTGGCTTGGCAAACTGTCCGGCCATGCGGGCAACTTTCACCACGGGCTTGCCGGAACTATAGGCCAGAACCACCGACATTTGCAGAATCACGCGCAGCGTATCCCGAATTTTGTTGGCCCCAAATTCCGCAAAACTTTCGGCGCAGTCCCCGCCCTGTAACAAAAAGGCCTCACCTCTGGCCACTTTGGCCAGTTTTTTTTTCAGCGCCCGCACCTCCCCCGCAAAGACCAGCGGGGGCATTTTGGACAGTTGGGCTTTGACGCCTTGCAAGGCCGCCTGATCCGGATAGGTGGGATGTTGCACAATGGGCAGGCGCTGCCAAGCATCGGGGGACCAAGATTCGCGGTGAAAACTACTCATAACGGTGAAAACATGATAATAAAGGCAGTCATCATAACCTTTTTTCCCAACCAACGCAAATTTATGTCCCACATCCACACCCACTTGGCCCAAGCCACCCCCGCCATCGAGCCCACCACCCGTTCCATCGTGCCGCCCATTTACCCATCCGCCACCTTTGCCCGTCAGACCACAGATACGGGATACGAAGCGGGACGGGTTTACGCACGCCCCGAAAATCCCACCTATCTGGATGTGGAGCGTTTGTTGACCATGATGGAGGGGGGCTTTGAAAGCGCCCTTTATGCCTCTGGCATGGCGGCATGCAGCGCGGTTTTGTTGGCCCAAAAAACGGGGGCCCAGTTTGTGGTGCCCAAAACGTTATATGTGGGGCTGTCCAACTGGTTTTTGGAATGGGCGACGCACTGGGGGTATGGTGTTCGGGTGTATGACAATGGGGATCCCCACGATCTGGCCCGCGTGGCGGGGGCCGGACGCACCGATGTGATTTGGGTGGAAACACCGTCCAATCCCATGATGGACATCACGGACATCGCCGCCGCTGCCGCCATCGCGAGGGGCTGCGGCGCAATTTTGGTGGTGGATAACACCGTACCCACGCCGCTGTTGACGCAGCCGCTGCGCCTGGGTGCGGATTTTGTGGTACATTCGTGTTCCAAGGCCCTGAACGGTCATCATGATGTGATTGCGGGGGCCGTGATTGCCAAAGAGGACACCGCCCTATGGCAAACCATCAAAAAACTGCGCGGCACACTGGGGGGGATTTTGGGATCGTTCGAGGCTTGGTTATTGCTGCGGGGCCTGAAAACCCTGCACCTGCGGATTGCGGCCAGTTGTGACAACACCTTGGCCTTGGCGCTGGCCCTGCAGGGGCATCCGGCGGTTGAGGGGGTTTTGTACCCAGGCCTGCCATCCCACCCGGGGCACGATACCGCGCGGGTTCAAATGCATGGGCGTTATGGGGCCCTGATGTCCGTTTTGGTGCGCGGCGGGGCACCGGCGGCGTTGGCGGTGATTCGGGCACTCAGGATTTTCAAGGTTGCCACATCCTTGGGCGGCACCGAAAGTTTAATCGAACATCGGGCAACGGTTGAGGATTACAAACTCACCACCCCCCCCAACCTGCTGCGGGTGTCTGTGGGGATTGAGGATCCCAGCGACCTGATCACCGATTTTACAGCAGCGCTGGATACGCTTTAAACGATAGGCATTTTTTACCCACCGGCAAAATGTGCAGGGCAAAATGTGCCGCAATGCCGCGCATTTTATGTATTTTTTCCTTATTTTTCATGGAATTAGGCAGGTTTTGCCGGTTTTTCACAATTCAGGGTTGCCATCTGGGCAAAAAGTATCCCCTTTGGCACAGTTCATGCACCCTTTTTTGCCGATCGGTATCATTTGCCGATTTAACCTGTCCATGTAGGACGTTTCATCATGCACGTAGCAAGGAGCTATCACTATGCCTAGTATTTTAACAAACGCCGCCGCTGAAGGGGCCAATGCCAATATCAACATCCATTCGCGCAATGCCGCTGCCAGTGTTGGAAAACTGTCATCGGGTTCGCGTATTGTTCGCCCTGCGGATGATGCGGCTTCACTCGCTATTTCCAACAAATTGAAATCCAACATTGCCACATTAACCCAGGCCAAAGTCAACGCCGGACAAACATCGTCCTTGCTGCAGATCGCCGGTGGGGGTGTGTCACGGGTCAGTGAAATTTTAACCCGTTTGAAAACCCTGTCCACCCAGGCTGTGAACGGAACCCTGTCCGATGCTGAGCGTTTGATTTCCCAGGAAGAATTCGGACAATTGGTCGAACAAATCGACAACACCGTGAACCAAACCCAGTTGAACGGCATTAAATTGCTGGCAGGTGACGCCAATGCCTCATTCCAAGCGGGCACCAACGTGACCGATGCTGGTCGCGTGAACAGCTTACAAACTTTAGATGGAACTTACTTTAATGATACTAACATTGCCCTTAGTAACTATACCGGTGCTGTTGAAGGAACCATTGATGACGTGCGCGTAACACGAAACGATGCCAATACCAATTACATCATCGAAATGGATATCAAAAATGGTGCCCAAATGGAAACCTTCCGCGGCGAAGTGAAGCAGGACGCAGCAGTAGGCAGCACCATTCAGTTTAAAAGCACCACCAACGACAACAATGGGTTTACGATATCTAACGCTGACGGTGCCTTGGTTGCCACGGCGAACACCGAAGGCACCATGGAAAGCGAACTGAAACAAATTCTGGGTGTGGGCACAGGGGCCAGCGAAGTTGTCTTCCGCGCTGCCAACATCACAGAAAGTGCCAACGCTTTCAGATCTGATGTGACAGTTGTATCCAGTGTTGTCAGTACCTTGGACTTTGCAACAGAAGCTACCGCTTCGGCTGCTGCGGCACTGGCTACAATTACGATTACGGGAAGCACTGGATCTGCAACTACAGCAGCTCTTACGGCCAGTGAAGGCATTGGATCCATCATGGGCAAAATCAATGCTATTTCAGAACAAACAGGGGTAGCGGCAACCCTAAGAGATGATGCTTCTGCGGGTACCGGAGGATTGAATCTTGTTTTATACTCTCTGGATCCTGCATCGACCTTTACGCTTGCCAACGGTGTAGGAACTCCGCTGACATCCTTAGGACTGGGCACAACCTCCACGGCCCAAACCGCGGGTGGTTACAGCAATATCCTGTCGGCATCCAGCAGTACAGCCGCCGGCAGATACACCCTGACCTCCAGCTTTGATTCCAATGCGGACACAACAACATTCCGCATTCAGGATCAAAAGGGTCAGACTTATGATGCTGTGGTTAAGGATGTGTCTGATATTGCCGATGACACCGATTTGACAACGGTTTCCTTCAGCAACGGGGTGGAATTGACCTTTACCAACGATCAGTTGCGTAGAACGTCATCGACCCTTGCCGCTGATGAAACGTTCCAACAGGTGACCTTTGGTTCCAACAACTATGAATTCCGCTTCGACGTTGAAAAATCTGGAAAAACCTCTGTGACCACACAGGTTGGTTTGGATTCCTTCAATGATCTTCTCACCGTTGAGTTGGATTCTATCTCGACCAAAGAGTTGGGCATCACCAATGCCAGTGGCGCCAATGTGATTGCCATTGACACGGTGGGCAATGCCCAAGCCGCGCAGGTGGTGATTGATGAAGCCATTGATACGCTGAACAAAAACACCGCCAAAATCGGTGCCTTGCAAAGCCGGTTCAGCCAAATCGACACCAACCTAACCACCGTTATTGAAAACAGCAACGCGGCCAATGGTCAGTTTGTTGATGTGGACTTTGCGGCGGAATCCAGCAACTTCTACAAAAACCAGGCCTTGCTGCAGGCTGCGGTTGGGGTTGCTGCCCAGGCCAACCAGATGCCCCAGCAGTTGCTGCGTCTGGTGGGATAATTATCCTAACCACGCTATCGCCCCCTTTTCCTAGTTTCCCTCTCCCCCACGGGGAGAGGGTTAGGGAGAGGGGGCTTTTGCGTACCTGAAACACCCTCTCCCCAGCCCTCTCCCTGAAAGGGAGAGGGAGTTTATGGGGGGTTTTTCTTTTCACCCCCCCAAAATGTGACACACGTCACATTTTTTTGATCGAATAGGGGATACTATGGGGGTAAGGTTTAGGGAAAGGTGGGTTTTATGGTTGCTACAATAGAAAATAATGTCGCTGCGGGGGAGAAATGTTTAGGACCCGTCATCTCTACCCTTAGAGAAAGCCTTTACAGCCCCAATGATCTTAAAGCCGGTAACTTAGAAAATCCATCACCCGAAGCCTTGGCCAGTTTTTTAGTAACTGTCATCCGAGCAGATGGGGATCATGTCTCTCCAACTGATATCAATGCCTACTTAGAATCACTTTGCCAAAATGCCAACACCTCTCAAAATGCCAACACCTCTTTTGAAGATCAACTGATTGGCACGGCTGCCCAGATTGCCCTTCAAACCCTAAATAAGGAAAATTCAGCAACACTTTCTCCCGCAGCCATTGCAAACGAAGTTGCCAGAATTGCTCATGGAACTGAAAACGCCGCCAACAACATTATGCGCTTTAATCTTGCCGCCATACAGGCACAACAACAAGTTACCCTCTAATCCCCCCCACCACCGCGCGAATCACATCCAGGGGGCCCACTTTGTCGCGCAGGGCTTGGTGATTCAGGCCGATGCGGTGGCGCAGGACGGCGGGGGCCAGGGCCACGATATCCTCCACCGTGGGGGCAAAACGCCCGTCCATCAACGCCCGCGCCCGCACCGCCAGCATCAGGGCCTGTCCCGCCCGAATCCCCGCGCCGTAGGTGACGCAGCGACGCACGATCTCGGGGGCCAAGGGACTTTCGGGGCGCGTGGATTGACACAAGGTCACAATGGCCTGCACCACGGCCTGACCCAGCGGCATGGCGTGGATCATGGCCTGTAGGGATCGCGTGGCATCCGCCGTTAACACGGGGGTCAGGGGGGGCTCTTCCCCTGTGGTGGTGGCCATCAAAATGGCTTCTTCGGTTTTGGGATCGGGATAATCCATCTGAATGTGGGTTAAAAAGCGGTCCAGCTGGGCCTCCGGCAGGGGATACGTCCCCAAATGTTCCAGCGGATTCTGCGTGGCCAGCACATGAAACGGCGACGGCAGGGGATAGGTTTTTCCGGCCACAGTGACGGCCTTTTCCTGCATGGCCTGCAGCAGGGCCGATTGTGTCCGCGGACTGGCCCGATTGATTTCATCCACCAGCAGGATATGGGTGAACACAGGGCCCGGGATAAAGCGAAACGGCTCGGGCGCCCCCTCTTCGTAAACTTCGCTGCCCAAAATGTCGGATGGCATCAAATCCGGCGTACACTGCACACGGGCCATGGATAACCCCAGCAATCCCGCCATACACGCCGCCAGTTTCGTTTTGGCCAGCCCAGGCATCCCCACCATCAACGCATGTCCCCCCGACAACAGGGTGGTCAGCAACAGGGCCAAGGTTTCATCCTGTCCCAAAACATGGCGGCGCATTTCAGAAAGGATGGCGCGGGCCGAAGCCGTCGCAGCCTGAATTTGGGGAACATCAACCATTGGCGAATCAAACGGGGTTATGTTAGGATTAGTGTCAGCTATACCAGACAACGCCCCCATGCTGAACAAAATTCTTGCCCTGTTGATCCCCCTGATTTTGCCATGGATTCTGGCGTGGGTGGGGGATACGCTGCTGCGGTGGGCGCGTGCCCGCTATCCCCAAACGTTAAAACCCAAAATCATCACCATACCCATCACCCCGCGCCCGTGGTGGGCCCGAAAACGGACATTGTGGCTGAGTGCCATCAGCCTGCTGCTGCTGATCCTGTCGCTGGGATATGCGGCCCAAATGGGGGTGCGGTTTTAAATGCCCCCCTGCCCTGCCCCCACGGCGATTTTTCAGGCCCTAGGGCACGACACCACCCGTATGGTGGGGGGATGCGTTCGGAATACTCTGATGGGCTATCCGGTGACGGATGTGGATTTTGCCACAACCCTGACCCCCGATAAAATTGTTTCGATGTTGGAACGATGCGGGATTTCCGCCCAAGACCGCTATGCCCGCTATGGCACCATTGTAGCGTATACCGGCGGTCATTCCTATGAAATCACCACATTGCGGTCTGACCATGCGGCGGATGGCCGGTATGCCCAGGTTGTCTTTACAGATCAATGGGACCAAGATGCCCAGCGCCGCGATTTTACCATGAATGCCCTGTATCAGGATGCCGCCGGCACCATCCACGACCCTTTGGGGGGGATGGTTGACCTGAAAAACCGCTTTGTGCGCTTTATTGGCAATCCCGACGACCGGATTATCGAGGATCACCTGCGCATCCTGCGCTATATGCGCATGGCGGCGTGCTATCAGGGGGCCGATGTGCCCCTGTGCCAAGACGCCCTGACGGCCTGTGCCCAAAACCGGCACCGGCTGGCCACGTTATCGGCAGAACGGATCATGGCGGAAATGGTCAAATTGCTGGCCGCGCCCCAAATGCCCCGCATGTTGGCAGAGATGCACACATCCAACATCACAGCCCCCCACCTTCCCCCCTTTGATGGGGGAGAACGGGCCGCCCGTCTGATGGGGTTTTTTGATTTGCCGGTGGATCGGGCCAAAGCGGCGTTGTTGGTCCTGTGCCAAGACCCTGAGGTTATCTTAACCACGTGGCCCCTGACGCGATCCCAGCGGCGCTGGTTTCAGCAGGCCTTAACGGGGCAGGACTGGACATCGCCAGAGGCCCTGTTGACCCGCGCCCTCTCCACCGAAACCGACGACACCGCCGCCCGCGCCCTGTTTGACCAGTGGTGGAATCGCCGCACGCCCCCCATCACCGCCGCGGACCTGTTGGCCGCCGGCGTGCCGCAGGGCCCCGAGCTCTCCAAACGCCTGACACTGGCGCAGCACTTGTGGCAACAGGATGCGACGATGACGCGGGGGGGGTTATTGGGTGTGGTGGTTTAACCCATTCCACTTTGATTATCAGGTAACGTGTAGGATGTTTGGGGAGTGTAGCCTTTCTCATTGAGCCACTCTGTTAAACGGTTTGTATCATCAGCCAAAGACACAGCCTCAACAAGGTTCATAATATAGACCAACCCTTTTTGCTGCTCGACAAGAGCAGGGACTTCTTCACCCGAAAGACCTCGTGCCCTCTCGATATTTTCCTGCGGAATTATTTTCATAAGTTCCTCTTCTTGCGCCGAAAGATTTTCCTTCGAGGCAAGCTCTCTCGCACATAAAACTGCACCAATTCCGAAAGCTCTCGGAAAAGCATCCCCTGCCGCACAACCAACACAATTTTGGATGGATTCATCAAATTTCGCCATTACCTTTGCCGCCGCGCAAACGGATGCCAGTGATAAATTCAATCCATCAGATCCTGCTTCTTGTTCAGCGTCCTGTGCCGCCTGCTTCATCTGTTGCAGGACCGGAACAGCATACCAAAGTCTCGCAAATCCTTCCATGGTGTCCTCAATGGCACGACAAGGGCCAAAATAGGGACCAAGCTTATAGCGTTTTTCATATATTTTACACGCCGCATGGTATAATGGATCGTTTAATATGGACTTTTTTTCTTCGTGAAAAAATGGTTGCCCTTGCAAAAGGTGTTTATCCCAAAGAGAATCTGATGTTGTTCCTAAAAAACCTAGGACGACTTCCATCACGGCTTTTGACCCAGAAAGCCCCTGGTTTTTCAAAGAGGGATTTGTTCTAATAAGATATCTAAAAAACGCTTCGATAGCGTGGGTAGCTTGAGTAGCTTCAATACTAGGATTGGAAGCGTTAGACTTTGACTCTGACATATTAACTCCGTTAAAAACCATTTGATTGGAAAAGGCTAATCGAAAAAAAAAAATGTCAAGGTTTATATCAAAAGCAATTCAAATCATGGTGCGGCGATTACACACTGGACACCGTCGTCGGCGCCCCAGAAATCCTGGCCCGCGGCGGCCGTGTGGATATTTTCCCGACGATCAAGGGGCATAGTTCGACGGGGACGATTGAACGGGTGCAGAAAACGAAGGAAAAAGAAATGCTTGGATGAAAGAGCCTTTTTTGTTTTGCCCCCATTCTTAACATTCCGACCGGCACCCCCACAGCTGGGAATCCAGTCGCCAAACCTCTTGCTCTGTCAGAGTCGGATCCACAAAAGTGCCAGGGCGAATACCCAAAAATTGGGCCCCTTGTTTTTCCTTAATCCGGCGGGAACGCAAATTGCCCACCGCGTTGGAAAACGTCAGGGATTCAAACCCCAAAACGTCAAAAGCATAATCGGTGATGGGCTTTAAAGCCTCTGTCATCAACCCCTGACCCCAAAAACGCCGCGCCAACCAAAACCCCCTATGTTCTGGACATTCCGGCGTGGTTAAACGCCCCAATTCAACGGCCCCGATGGGTGATTCTGGATCCTCTTTCAAATAAAGGGCCCAAAGCCATCGATCTTTTCCCTGCGCTGGAAAAATGTGGGTTTCAAAATAATCCCAAACCCCTTTTTCGGGATACGGCCAAGGCACACGCGAGGATAAAAACCGCAAAACCTCGTAATCGACAAAGTTTTTGGAGTAGGCGGCAAGATGAGCAGCCTCAGGAAATTTCAGGAATAAACGAGAGGTCTGAAACACCGGAGATCCAAAATCCCCCATGCTTCACCCACCCCCCATCACCAACGCCAGATCCCGCGTGATGTCTTGGGCTGTCAAGTCATCGGCATAAAGTTTCACAAAATTCCCTTGGGGGTCCAGCAAAATGAAATGGGTGGTGTGATTCATCGTGTAATCGTCGTGACCTTGGTGGTCAGAATCAGCGTGGGACGTGTCTGGCACAGGGACCTTTTCCGCATAAATGGCGTAACGCTTGACAACATCAGCAATGTCGGCCTCCGTCCCCGTCAATCCCGTAATTTTGGGTGAAAAAGAGGATAAATAGGATGCCAACACCTCAGGCGTATCGCGAAGGGGATCCACCGTAATAAAAAGAGGTTTTAAACGCGCCGAGGACGTTTGCGGCAAAAGATCCAAAACATCCGACATTTTTTTCAGCCCCAAAGGACAAACCTCTGGACAATGCGTAAAACCGAAAAAAATCAGGACAAAAGATCCCCGAGCGGATGACAGAGAAAAGGGAGATCCAGAATGACTTTTCAAAGAAAAATCACCACCAAAAGGAGGAAGAGAGGAGCCTTGTTCTTGGGGGGATTCAGAAGACGAGGCCCAAAAAATCACGGCAAGAAGAAGGGTCAGGGATGCCGCCAGCAAAACAAAACGACGTCCCATAACCCCTCTCTTTTAGACCTTAATCAGCCAACTACTGCTTTTGTTCAGGAGAAGGCGTCACTTCGGGTGCAATCCCAGCAGGCGCTTCTGTAGCAGGAGCGTCTGGTGTCTCAGCGGCAGGAGCTTCTGTGGCAGGAGCCGCAGGGGTCTCAGCAGCGGGAGCTTCAGCAGCAGGAGCCTCAGCAGAAGGCACACCTTCACCAGCAGGGGCCTCAGCAGCAGGAGCAGAGGACTCTACAGTATTTGCATCTCCAATTTGATCAGGGTTTTTGGCAACCGTGAGAAGAATCACAACAGCCAAAACAGCAATAGCAACAAACAATAAACTACGACGCATAGGAAAACCTTTCTACTTTATTTTTTTCTCGACAAAATCCACGTGTTGACGGGCCTTGGGATCGTACTTACGGAATTTCAGTTTTTCTGTCAATTTTTTAGGATTGCGCTTCTTGACATAAAAAAAACCAGTTCCTGCCGTGCTCTCCAGCTTGACGAGAATTGTCGATGATTTTGCCATAACACCATTCCAAAATTTGACATGATGATGGTTTTATTCACTCTTTCATGGCAAGTCAAGACATTCTGTGTTTTGCCTGTATAATTTCTCCTTTGTTTCAAAAAAACAACGCATCCGGGTTTTTTTAGTCCTTGGTTTTCTCAACACCTGAGATGACAAGATGGATGTTTTTGATGGTATTCTTAGCGATAAAACCATGTCTTTGATGTCTAAAACAGAGGTGACAGGCCAAAGGCGGCGTGATAACGTCTTTGATCTGTTTTGTCTGTCTGTGGTTTTGTTATGATGCCGAATCGTTTTTCCGCCATTCCTTTGACTGTTGGACCCCTGCATTTCATTGGGATTGGGGGGATTGGGATGAGCGGCTTGGCCGAGGTCCTGCATCATCTGGGCTATACTGTCCAAGGGTCCGATATGTCCGATAATGCCAACGTGGCCCGCCTGCGGGGGATGGGGGTTAAGGTCATGACAGCCCATGATCCTGAAAATGTTCAGGGGGCGGGGGTGGTTATTGTCTCCTCAGCCGTTAAAGAAACCAATCCCGAATGGATCGCGGCGCGGGCGGCCCGCATTCCCGTCATCAAACGCGCCGATATGCTGGCGGAGTTGGCGCGGTTTCGATCCACCATTGCCATTGCCGGCACGCATGGCAAAACCACAACAACCACCTTGGTGGCGTGTTTGTTAGATGCGGCGGGATTGGATCCCACGATGATTAATGGGGGGATTGTGAATGCGTACGGGACCAATGCCCGTTTGGGGTCGGGGTCTTGGCTGGTGGCAGAGGCCGATGAATCTGATGGAACGTTTTTGCGCCTGAATGCGGAAATCGCCGTTGTCACCAACATTGATCCAGAACATTTGGATTATTATGGGACAGAATCCGCCCTGCACCATGCGTTTCACCAATTTATTCACCAAGTTCCCTTTTACGGGGCAGCGGTGTTGTGTTTGGATCATCCCGTTTTGCAAACCATGGTTCCCCAAATCACCGATCGCCGCGTGATTACCTACGGTTTGCATCAGCACGCCATGGTGCGGGCCTCTGCTATGACCACAGAGACGCAGGGGACTGTTTTTGATGTCACCACGCCATTTGGGCACATTGAGCGGCTCTTTATCCCCCTTATCGGTCAGCATAATGTTCAAAATGCCTTGGCAGCCATCGCGGTGGCCCATCAGATCGGCATTTCCGAAGCCGCTATCCGGCAGGGCTTTGCTGCGTACCAAGGCGTCAAACGGCGCTTTACAAAAGTGGCGGAGGTTAACAGTATCACCATCATCGATGATTATGCCCACCACCCCACAGAGATCGAGGCTGTTTTGGCCGCCGCCAATCTGGTGCCCAAAACGGGCAGGGTGATTGCCGTGGTTCAGCCCCACCGGTATTCTCGTCTGGGGTCTTTGTGGGATGCCTTTGCAGCCGTGTTATTAAAAACCGATGCGTTGGTTCTTTTGCCGGTGTACGCCGCCGGCGAAGACCCCGTAGCAGGCATCACCCACACCCAGCTGGCAGCGCACCTGAAAAGTCTTGGCCATCCGCAGGTTTTTGATGTCAACGATCCAGACAGCGGGGGGGATGTTCTTAAAACCATCGCCCGCGCCGGTGACCTGATTGTGTGCATGGGGGCGGGCAACATCACCGCCTTTGCCCATCACCTGCCGGATGTTTTATCGGCAGGGGCGCAGGCCATTAAAAATCAATGATCTATGGATTTTTGGGTCCATCAGAGCGGCGCTTCATTTTATTTTCACTGTTTGCGTTTATTTTTGTTGCTCGACAGGTTTACGTATGCCAAAACTGTTTAAAAATCGGGGAAATTTTTATGCGCCAATTTACTGTTGTTTTTTTAAGTTTTATTCTCAGCGCCCAATCGGTGATGTCTGCCTACGCCGCGTCGTCAACCATTATGGCGGATGATACGATTGTGATTGAACAGAATTCTTCCCCTGTCTCTCTGCCGCAGCAACGGCCAGTCCCTCAGCCAGCGCCTCAACCCGTGACTCAGGCGCAGTCAACAACCCCTGAAAAGCCCAAACCATCAGAGAAAAAAACAGCCTCTAAAAAATCAGAGAAAAAAACAGCCTCTAAAAAACAGAACAAAAAACAAAAGCAGCAGAAACAGTCTAAGAAGCCTGCCCCCCAACAGCTTTCTTCAGATCTTACCTACTATGTCTTGGGGGGTCTTGCGGTTGGGGGTATTGTGGCCCTTGCTGCGGGTGGCGGCGGGGGAGGCGGCGGTGGTGGAGGTTCCGACACCAACACAATAGACTTTGTTGCTGAGGGTCAGCGGAATTACGGATTGACCAACATCCAATCTTTTCCAGCTTACGCACGGGGCGCTACAGGTCAAAATGCCACGGTGGCCGTGATTGATTCCGGATTTGATACGACCCATCCGGATTTGGCTGGGAATATGCTGGCTGGGATTGATGTTGTCGATGGTGACACCAATGTTAACAATCCCGAAACCATTTACCATGGGAATTGGGTTTCTGGTGTTGTGGCCAGCGTTCGCAATGGTTTGGGCACGCATGGTGTGGCCTATGATGCCAAAATTCTGCCCATTCGGGCGGGTGAAGACAGAGGGTTTACTTTTGTTGATGTGACTTCTGCCGTTGATGTGGCCAGAAACAGATCCGATGTTGATGTCATTAACCTGAGTTTGGGAACCACAACGTTTTTTTCAGGCCCAGATCCTCGTGATGGGGTTGGTAGTGTGTTTTACGAGACCCCGCTGGATAAAACAGAAACTGTGTCTGCCTTACCCTCTGGATACATTACAGCTCTGGCCAATGCCGAGGCCGCCAGCAAGGTGGTTGTCTTCGCGGCAGGAAATGAAGGATTTAACAGTGTTAATGGGGAAATTTTATTTTACGATGATCCCAATGCCAACCCCGTGGGAAGTCTTTCTGCCAATTCTTTTTTTACTATTTCGGGGGCCACGACGCTGTTTGATCGGAATCAATCCTCTTTTGACGCCCGCTTGCCCGTGATTGCTGGCTCCCCCGTTGGCACGGGAACATGGCTAAACGTGGTGGCCACGGATCAAAACAACACCATTGCCAGTTTCAGCAATGGTTGCGGTGACACAAAAGATTTCTGTTTGGCTGCCCCTGGTGTGAATATCGTCACCACGGGCAACAACGGAAGTTATCAGACGGTTAGCGGCACCTCCTTCGCCGCCCCCCACGTTTCTGGCGCTGTGGCGGTGTTGATGAGTGCGTTTCCCAATTTAACGCCGGAGCAGGTGGTGGATTTGTTGCTGACCACCGCCACGGATTTGGGGGCCGCCGGTGTGGATGATGTTTATGGCCGTGGTTTGGTGAATTTGGATGAGGCCACAAAGCCCCAGGGCACAACGTCTGTGGCCAGCGCCAGCGGTTTGACGGCGCCGGTGCCCTCGGGCTTGCTGTCTTCGGCTTTTGGGGACAGCCTTCAGGCCGGCAATGTGGCGTTTTTGGATGGGTATGGGCGGGTTTATAACGCGCCTGTAAAAACCTTGGTGGATGACATGAACCCCGCGGATTTGACGGATAAATTTGGGGCGTTGTGGCAGTCGGCCTCGGCCTTTGCCAGCCGCGATGATCGGGGACAGGC
>JBIIHL010000026.1:0-20289 GCA_044235825.1 Alphaproteobacteria bacterium
CCGCGCCGCCCGCGCCAACACCAGCGGCGTTGCCGCACCCCCCGTATACGCAGCCAAGACCGTTAAGGCCAATGTCAACGCTACCTCCTGCGCCAATGCCGCCCAGTCTTCATCGGAAATTTCCGGCGGATCAGGCGCTAGGGGCAGACGCTCTGGCAACACAGGCTCCGCCGTGCAGCGACACCCAAAAGCATCCCCCGGGTGGCCGTCGGCGGGGGGATTGTCCCACGAAAATGTCCGATCATCGTACTGCCGGTGCAAAGCCCGCACCTTGCCATCGTCCATGGTCCGCCAGATGTATTGCTCAATGCCCAAGGTTTCTTGGCGATAGCCATCCAGTCCCTGTTTAAAACGCTCCTCCATCCGCGCTTGCTCCAACGCGATGCGCCGCTGCACTTGGGGGGCCAAGTCTTTATCAGGATCAAAGGCCTTGACGCAAAAATACCCGCCCGCCTCAGGAAAGGCAAACCCCACCGCCTTTTTCCCCCGACGTTTTCGCTTTTTGGGCTGCTTTTTGCCAATTTTTCCCATGCGGTTCAATGTTTTGTAAAATTGAAGGGCATAGGTTGACACCAAAAAAGGCACATAGGGCTCCGCCCCCAAATCCACCTCGTGCTGGTAATGATCCTCTAAACGCTGAATCAACGTGTTGCGGTGCCCCTGCGCCACCGTTTGCAATCGGTCCTCAACGGACACCATCGCCCCTAACAAAGCCTCCAGAGACAGGGGATCCAGTATTGTCATATCGTATCCTTTCAAACTATAAATCCTTAAAAAAAACAAACCCCTAAAACCAGCAGGGGAGAGGGGTGCAAACCATAAAAAACCAAACTATGCCGTCAAAATACAATCCGTGAATCATCCTTATCCTTTAAAAAAAACGCACCCCTCGCCGCTGCCCCGTGGGAACAGACGATCACCACCCGTGATCGTTCTGCCCCCACGGCCCTAGCGTTGTTACACGTTAAAGTTCAGCAGCTTGATGGCCTTGGTATTCACCACGGCGCCGCCCACACGTTTGACGGCATAAAACATCACGTTGGGCTTGGCGGTGTAGGGATCCCGCAAAACGCTGATGTCTGTGCGATCCGCAATGGTATAGGTGGATCGAACATCCCCAAAGGCCACGGACAAACTGCCCGCCGCCTTATTGGGCATCTGTTCAATCAACACCACGGGATAGCCCAGCAGGGTTGTGCTGGTTTTGCCATCCATGGCGGGCTGCCACAGGTATTGACCCGTGCTGTCCTTGAATGTCCGGATATCCGACAATAGGGAGCGATTCATCAACCACACCGCATTATCCATATACCGTGTTTCCAGCGACAGCATCAAACGCACCAGAATATCCCCCGGATTTGTGGTGGGAAACGCCCCCGCCACACCGGTTTTCACCTGTTCAATCTGACCGCTACCTGTTCCAGCGGGATGGGTCAAAATGCCTTTGGGTTGTCCCGTTCCCGTACCACTGATAAAGGCCGTTTGTTCCAGAAGACCCATGTTTTCCGCAATTTTCTCAGCAATCCAGCTTTCCACGTCAAACGCCGCATCGTCCAACAAACGCTGCGTGATTTTGGGGTGGGCGTACAGCTCGTGCACCGGAATATTGATTTTTTGGATGGTTGATGTGTTGGTTTCCGGACGCGCCGCTGTTTCCGCTGCCCACGCCGCCGCGGTTAAGGTATCATCCACCACCACATCCACGCTGTCGTTGCTGATGGTAATGATGCGGGATAAACTGCGAAACGGCGTGTTGGCATCAATGGCCTTCACAATGTCCTCGTGCAGGCGGCTGGGCACTAAAAAGCCCCCATCCACCCCCGAAGTGGCAGACATGGCCTTGGTTTGCAAGGACAACAACCCGTCATCCTGACCGGTTTTTAAAAAACGGCGAAAGGCCGCCTTGTGCTGCAGCGCCTCTTCGTTGTCGCTGCTGGCAAAGGTTTCCGTGGGCACCCCGCGGGCGGAACGCTTTTGGGCGTTGGCCAGCGTTTGCATTTTTTGCTCTAACCGATCAATTTCACCGTTCAGGCGACGCATTTTTTCCTCAACCAAGGGATCTGTGGCCTGTTTTTTGCTTAAATCCCGCTGACGTTCATCGTTGGTTTCACAAAAAACCTCATAAACGTGACCCATGTCATCGTTTAAGGCCTTGATCTCAAAAGGGCTGTCTGATGGATTCATAGTGGTAACTCCTAAAAAATAAAATGAAAAAAATTCCCCGAATGACCTGAAACCATCCAGACCATTGCTGTCGCTAAAACAAAGCAGGGAAACAAAAAAGGCCCCCAAAAGGGAGCCGGCACACAAAGAGGCAAAACGCCCCTTTATCGTTTCTTTATACCGGTTTTTATAAACCGTGTAAAGATGGGGGGGCTACTTTTTTCGGGATCATGCGCTCATGGGCCAAGAGCATCCGTATCAGAATGACATTGCCCCCCATGCCCCGATGCGCTAAGTTGGGCGACGTTTGATCCCAAAATTTACAAAGAATGCTCTCATGACCCGCGATATCGCCTTGGCCCATGGCTTGACCTCAGAGGAATACGACAAAATTGTCTCCCTCATCGGGCGCACCCCCAACATGACGGAAATCAGTATTTTTTCGGTGATGTGGAGCGAGCATTGCAGCTACAAATCCTCAAAACTCTGGCTGAAAACGCTTCCCACAGAGGCCCCATGGGTCATTTGCGGCCCAGGGGAAAACGCCGGCGTTATTGATGTGGGCGACAACCAAGCCGCCATTTTTAAAATCGAAAGCCACAATCACCCCTCGTTCATCGAGCCCTATCAAGGGGCCGCCACAGGGGTGGGGGGCATTTTGCGGGACGTCTTCACCATGGGGGCGCGGCCTGTGGCGCTGTTAAACGCCCTGCGGTTTGGGGCCATGGATCACCCCAAAACGAAATCTTTGGTGCAGGGGGTGGTGGCCGGCATTTCCGGTTATGGCAACTGTATGGGGATTCCCAACATCGGGGGGGAATGCGAATTTGATCCCGCGTATAACGGCAACATTCTGGTTAATGCCATGACCATCGGGATTGCCGATCAGGACAAGATTTTTTATGCGCGGGCCGCCGGTGTTGGCAATGCCGTGGTGTATGTAGGGGCCAAAACCGGACGGGACGGCATTCACGGGGCCACCATGGCCTCCGCTGAGTTTTCCGAAGGGGACGAAGACCAACGCCCCACCGTGCAGGTGGGCGATCCCTTCACCGAAAAGAAATTGCTGGAGGCCTGCCTAGAGCTGATGCAACAGGACGCCATCGTGGCCATTCAGGACATGGGCGCGGCGGGCCTGACATCATCATCCATTGAAATGGCATCCAAGGGGGATGTGGGGCTGGATCTGAATCTGGATCACGTGCCCTGCCGCGAAGACGGCATGAGCGCCTATGAAATGATGCTGTCTGAAAGCCAAGAGCGCATGTTGATGGTCCTGCGCCCCGAAAAAATTGATCTGGCCCAACGGATTTTCAAAAAATGGGAACTGGACTGCACCGTCATCGGCACCATCACAGACACCCAGCGTTTGGTCATCACCCATCGCGGCGTGGTTGAGGTTGATGTGCCCCTATCCTGTCTGGCCGATACCGCGCCAGAATACAACCGCCCTTGGGTAGCCACCCCCGTGCGTCCTGTGTTTCCCGCAGAAGAAGACACGTTATCCACCGAAACTGTGGCCTCGATGCTCAGCGCCCTGCTGGAGCATCCCAACATTCAAAGCAAAGCATGGATTTGGGAACAGTACGATTCCACCGTGATGGGGGATACCTTGGCCACCCCAGGCGGCGATGCGGGTATGGTGCGCATTCATGGCACACAAAAGGCACTGGCCGCCACCACCGATTGCACGCCGCGTTATTGTTACGCCGATCCCGTTTTGGGCGGCACCTTGGCCGTGGTGCAGGCCTATCGCAACCTTTCCGCTGTGGGGGCAGAGCCGCTGGCCATCACCAACAACCTGAATTTTGGAAACCCCCAAAAACCCGACATCATGGGCCAGTTGGTGGGCTGTGTTCAGGGTATGGGACAGGCCTGCCGCGCCCTGGATTTTCCCGTCATTTCCGGAAACGTGTCCCTGTATAACGAAACCGACGGACGCGCCATTTTGCCCACCCCCGTCATTGGCGGCGTGGGGATTCTCAGGAATTACAGACACCGTCTTTCTTCTTTGATCAAAGACGCCGGACTTTCCCTGATTCTCTTGGGATCAAGGGGACAAGGCTGGCTGGGGTGCAGTTTATGGCAACAGGTCTGCACCACCGATACCACCGTGTATGCCCCGCCTTTGGTGGATTTGGCGGTGGAAAAACAGTTGTCTCGGACACTCAGGATTTTGGCCCAGAACACTCTGATTCACGCCTGCCACGACGTGGGGGAGGGGGGCTTGCTCATCGCCTTAACCGAAATGCTGGCCAGCCCTGCTCTTGGTATAGATCTAACCATCCCCATGACGGCGGGCAGCCTGTTTGGGGAGGACATGGGCCGCTACATCGTGGCCACCCGTGACAGTGCCGCCCTGCAGCGGGCCTTGGGCGATATTCCCCACACCCCCTTGGGACACGTGACAGAGGGCCCGCAGTGGACCCTCAATGGCAAGGTTTTCTTACCCCAAGGGCCAAAACGACCCCCTCTGACGTTTTAAAGTCATGGGCGCTTTTCTCTCCCCCGCAAGGGGGAGGGGAGTCCCTATTTATCTATGAAAAACAGAAACCAACAAATCCAGCAGCGGCAACGCCGTAAACCACCAAACGGCGTCCTTTAGGGCGTTGCGCAAGTATTGGGGGCACATGGGCATGGTCTCTGGTGCCTGATACAACGACAAGCGGGGCAGAAAACGGGGGGTTTTCGCGCAGTAAACCTGATAGGGTTCGCCGAATTTTTCCCTCAGAAAGCCCTCTTCCCGCTGCATCAAACGATGAATCAACACCCAGAAAAGAGGGGGCACCAGCAGGATAATGAGGATTTGCGCCGTGGCCAAGGCAATGCCGCACACCCCAACAAAGGAAAAAAAATACAGCGGGTTGCGCGTCACCGAAAACGGGCCCTCTGTCACCAATTTCTGGTTTTTAAAGCCCCCCAAAAAAGCCGTGGCATACAAACGCCCCAGCGCCGCCAGCCCAATCAAAACACTGGCCACGGCCCGCAGACCCTGATGAATGGGGGTACCGTGTGGCCACGTTGCCGGCAAAATCACCATGGCCAAAACCGTCCCCAAGGCCAACGCCCCCGACAACTGAATGCGTTTTAAATTCAAAGAGCGCGACATACACGGGACCTTTTTTTATAATTAGGGACATAACGTTGGGGGCATCCTAGACGCGTTTTGCCCGAAAGGCAAAACAGAAATCCCCCTCTGAAATCCCCCTCTCCCCCTCGGGGAGAAGGCAGGGGAGATGGGCTGAAACCCCCAAACAGCCAACGGGTTACAAAACCCCCTCCCTCACCCCCGCACGCGGGAGAGGGGCCGCCATTTATTCAGCAAGCCCCCCAGATCCATCTTGGTTTCTTAGAATTTGAAAAACTTGGGGTTCCAAATCTTGGGATTCTTGTACATTAAAATGGTGTACAATCAGTTTTCTATCCTCAAAAAAAGTACTCAAATTCAGAACCAATCCATTCGGCAAAGTGACATGAGTAAGGCCAAACTCTGTATCAGCAGACATACCCTGTTGTTTTGTAGAACCCTTGGGAAACGTGACTTTTCGGTAATGTCCGGAATTCTTCCATGTTACACCATACTGCTCTAAATCTCCTAGGGCTGCTAAATTGTTTGGGCCACCCTTTCTAAACAAATAAACAATCGAACCCGTCTCTGAATCTTCATCCATACAAACACTCCAAATGAAATAAAAAATTATTACTTATTTATTTTCTATTATTTATCCTTCTGTCAACAGATTTCTGTTCCCTCAGGGCTGTTCCTTTCTGCCAAAACCTAACGATTCTGCGTCATTCCGGCCCAGCGAGCGATAGCGAGCGCCGAGCCGGAACCCAGCGCAAATGCCAAAACGCGAAGCGTTTTGTTCCTTGTTTTCACAATACAAAGGCAAAAGACTACGCCTTTTGACAGTGGCGCTGGATACCGGATCAGCGGTCGCTGCGCTCCCTTGTCCGGTATGACGATGCATAGACATGAATAGCCCCATGATCCCCATCTTCCCCCCCCCAAAAATTTATGATACAATAGAATCCTTATGGCCATTCTCCCGATTCTCACCGCTCCGCATCCTTTTTTGAAAAAAAAGGCCCTTCCCGTCACCGTGTTTGACGCCGCTCTGGCGCAGACGGTGCGGGATATGCTGGATACCATGTACGATGCTAAGGGCATTGGTCTGGCCGCCGTGCAGGTGGGCATTGCCCAGCGCATGTTGGTCATGGACGTGGGCGAAGAGGACGGCGGCGGCCCCCACATCATCATCAACCCCGTCATCACATGGCTGTCCGAGGACATGTCCAGCTATAACGAGGGCTGTTTGTCCGTCCCCACCCACTACAGCGATGTGGTCCGTCCGGCGGAGGTCAAAATCACCTACCAAGACCCCACAGGCGCCCCGCACAGCCTGCACGCCAGCGGCCTGCTGTCCACGTGTTTGCAGCACGAAATGGACCATTTGGATGGGATTTTGTTTTTGGATCATCTCTCGTCCCTGAAACGCACGCTGATTTTGCGAAAACTGATTAAAAAACAAAAGGCCGCTGACGCTGTGGCCCTGTAAGAGAACATCACCCAATTATGAAATTTTTAGACGAAGCAAAAATCCACATCGAAAGCGGTCACGGCGGGGCGGGGTGTCTCAGCTTTCGCCGTGAAAAATTCATTGAATATGGGGGCCCTGACGGCGGCAACGGCGGGCGCGGCGGGGATGTGCGCGTGGTGTGCCGCGCCAACCTCAACACCCTGATTGATTTTCGCTATCAACAGCACTTTCGCGCCAAAGGCGGCCGCCCGGGCATGGGCAAAAACCGCCACGGGGGAAAGGGCGCGGATGTTGTTTTGTATGTTCCCTTGGGCACGCAAATCCTGTCCGATGACAAAACCACCGTTATGGCCGATTTATGCCGTGATGGAGAGGACATTGTGCTGCTCTCTGGTGGCCGCGGCGGCATGGGGAATGCGCATTTTAAATCCTCAACCAACCGCGCCCCGCGCATCACGCAACCCGGGGAACCTGGGCAGGATATGCCCGTCTGGCTGCAATTAAAAACCATTGCCGATGTGGGATTGATTGGCAAGCCCAACGCGGGGAAATCCAGCCTGCTCACGGCCCTGTCCCGCGCACGGCCAAAGGTAGCCGATTATCCCTTCACCACCCTGCGCCCGCATTTGGGCGTTCTGCAAATCCACGACCGCAGCATCGTGGTGGCGGATATCCCCGGCTTGATCGAGGGGGCGCACGAGGGCCTTGGCCTCGGCGATCGCTTTTTAAAACATGGGGAGCGATGCAGCTTGCTGATTTACGTCATCGGTCTGGATGACCCCGATCCCACAGGCACGTGGACCATGCTGCGCCATGAAATTGAAACCTATAACCCCGAAATGGCCGAAAAGGCATCCCTGCTGGTGCTGAACAAAGGTGATTTGGCCGACGAAGACAGCCTGTCCCTGATCCTAAAAGCCTTTGACACCGACCTGCCAGTGCTGATCACATCCTGCCTAACAGGGCAAGGCATACCCGATTTAAAAACCAGCATCGCGACCTTAACCCAGCCCGCCCTTGTTGAGGGGGCGGGGGGGTAGGGGTCCCCCCACTTGAGGGGGGGGCAGTCATCGTCTTTTTCTTCTTTCAACTTCAAAAGAAAAAGCGCCATTAGCCCCCAAAAAATCCCCTCAAAAATCCTGTTGCACAGCCCTGTGAAAAGGATTATAGTGAAATCTGAAAGTGGGGCAGGTTCTGTCCCACTTTTTTTTATGGTTTTTTTGTTTTGGGATTATGCGTCTTTCGGATCTTTCGGATACCTTGACCGCCGACATTCAGGATTTGCTGAACAGTGCCGGCTATGCCCTAGTACGCGCCAAAAAAATGGGCAGCCAGCGTCATCCCACGTTGCAAATTATGATGGACCGCACCGACGGTGCCCCCATCACGGTGGAGGATTGCGAGGCCGTCAATCGCCTGCTGGACCCCCTGTTTTCCGTGCATGATCCGTGGCCAGAGGCGTACCAGCTGGAGGTCAGCTCCCCCGGGCTGGACCGCCCATTGATTTTGCCAGAGGATTTTGTACGCTTTGTGGGGCAGCGGATAAAGGTTCGCCTATCCCCCCCCATCGAGGGCCGCCGCAAGCTGGAGGGGGTTTTGGATGCCGAAACCACGCCCCAAGTCATCGTCATCCGTCTGGATGATCAAACCCTGTGGCCCGTGCCCTATGATGTGTTGCAAGAGGCCCGCATCGTCATCACCGATGCCATGATTGCCGAGGAAATGAAAAAAAGGGGGGAGGTCTGATGCCATCGTTTTCCCCTGCTAACTTTCATCGTCATACCGGACAAGGGAGCATAGCGACCGCAGATCCGGTATCCAGCGCCACTGTCAAAAGGCACAGCCTTTTGCCTTTATGCCTTGATAATAAAGAACAAAACGCTTCGCGTTTTGGCATTTGTGCTGGATTCCGGATCGGCGCTCGCTGTCGCTCGCTGGTCCGGAATGACGAAGAATCAAAGGGAGTAAAAAAAGCGAGGGGTGGTAAGCGCTTTTGCCTTGGCCTTCCTTTTGCTTTGATTTTTTTGAACGCTTATGATAGCAAAGGTGTCTTATGATGTATCCAACCCCTTCTGATATCCTTCACATTGCCGAATCCGTCGCGCGGGAAAAGGAAATTGACCGCGAACAGGTGCTAGAGGCCCTAGAGCTGGCCATTCAAAAAGCCGGCCGCACGAAATACGGCCAAGAGCACGACATCCGCGCCGAAATCGACCGGAAATCCGGACAAATTTCCCTGCGTCGCTATCGTGAAGTGGTGGATGTGATCGAATTTGAACAATCCCAGCTGACCGTGGCCGAGGCCGCCCGTTACAAACCCGATGCCGTCATCGGGGATGTTTTGGTGGACGAATTGCCCCCGCTGGATTTTGGCCGCATTGCCACCCAAACCGCCAAACAAATTGTCCTGCAAAAGGTGCGCGAGGCCGAGCGTGGCCGCCAATTTGACGAATTCAAAGACCGCGTGGGCGAAATCGTCACGGGGATCGTGCGCCGCGTTGAATTTGGCAACCTGATTGTGGATTTGGGACGGGCAGAGGCTATGCTGCGTCGGGATCAGCTGATCCCCCGCGAAACCTATCGCCGCGGTGACCGCGTGCGGGCCTATATCATGGACCTGCGGCCCGAGGCACGGGGGCCCCAAATTATCCTCTCCCGCGTGCACAGTGGCTTTATGGCCGCCCTGTTCGCGCAGGAAGTGCCAGAAATTTACGAGGGCCTGATTCAAATCAAATCCATTGCCCGCGACCCGGGCAGCCGCGCGAAAATGATCGTGCACACCGATGATCCCAGCATTGACCCCATGGGGTCCTGTGTGGGAATGCGGGGCAGCCGTGTTCAGGCCGTGGTGAATGAACTTCACGGCGAAAAAATTGACATTATCCCGTGGGACGATGACGTGGCCAAATTGGTGGTTCGCGCACTGGCCCCCGCCCAAGTCACCAAGGTGATTTTGGATGAAGAAAACAATCGGATCGAGGCTGTTGTTGTGGACGATCAACTGAGCCAAGCCATTGGCAGACGGGGTCAGAACGTGCGTCTGGCCTCTCAGCTGTTGGGCGTGGGCATCGACGTGATGACCGAAAGCGATGAATCCGAGAAACGGTTAAAGGATATGAAAGAAAAATCCTCCCACTTCAAAGAAGCCTTGGATGTTGATGACGTCATCGCCCATCTGCTGGTGGTGGAGGGCTTTAACAACGCCGAAGACATCGCCGATATCGACCCCGCCGAGCTGGAGGCCATCGAGGGCTTTGATGCCAGCGTGGCCGCACAGTTGATTGAACGGGCCCAAGTCTGGCAGGACAAAAAACACCAGGCCTTCCTGAAAAAACGGAAAGATCTGGGTATTGAGGAAGAATTGATCACAGTCGCCGGTTTAACGCCGGATCTGGTGATGGTTTTGGCAGAACATGGCATTACCACGCTGGATGCCTTGGCCGATTTGGCGGCGGATGAGTTGGTGGACCTGTTGGGATCTCAGATCATTCGTCAAGATGAAGCGGAAAATGTGATTATGGCGGCCCGCGCCCATTGGTTCGAGGGCGGAAACGCCGCCGTCGGTGCCGCATAATCAGGCCCCACGGGATAAAGATAACATCAACAGGATTGGCATGACGGACGAAAAAAAACCAGGCACCACAACGCTTCACCTGTCCACAGGAACCCTGCGGGGTGGACCTGCGCCTCTTGGGCGCGGGGGCGTGCTTTCGCGGGGCCCTGCCTCCCCTACGGTGACGGTTCAGATCAAACGGAAACGGCCCACCATCGGGATTCCCCAAGACAAAGCCCCATCATCTGCCCCTAAGCCTGAGGACATCCCCGTCTCTGCCCCAGTGGAAACCACGCCTGCCCCTGTGCGCAAAACGCTGTCTGTGCCTGCGGCCAAAACTGGATCAACCTTAACCGAAGAAGAACGTCGCGCCCGCCAACAGGCCCTGAGTCAGAATCCTGTTTTTGAAGCGCCCTCTGATACAGATCTGCGGACCCTGCGGGTGATTAAACCCAAGCGGGAGGAAGAGCCCGCCCCTGCGACACCCGAGCCCACCCCCGCGCCTGTTGACGTCGCGCCGGAAGCCCCTGAACCCAAAAAAGAAGCCCCCGCTGCGCCCGCACGTCCCAAGGTTGGGGTCTTTACCTCCGAGCCTTTGGTGACCCTGCGCCGCGTGGTGCGTCCTTTGGAAAAAGCGGGTTTAACCAAAGACGAGCGAGCGGCCCTAGACCGAAAAACGTCCGGCGCTGCGGCCACCCCTGCCGCGGCGGCAACAACAGCCACCACCGCGCGTCGCCCTTTAGACGCCACAAAACCGGCGGAATGGCCCGAAAAAACCGCGGAGCGAAAAACTAAAAAAGAGGACGACGAAGCTGCCGCCACTGCCAAGGCTGCCCTCAACAACCGTCGCCAGCGCAAAATGACCATCACCTCGGCCCTGAAAGAGGCCTTGGTTGAGGAAGAAGCCAAAGCCGTGCCCGTGATCGGCCTGAAAAAACGCCGCAAAGTCACACGCGGGCCCCAGCCCACCGTGGAAAAATTAAAGCGTACGGTGGTGATTCCTGAAACCATCGCCCTGCAGGATCTGGCCAACCGCATGAGCGAGCGGTCCGTGGATGTCATCAAAGTCCTCATGAAAATGGGTATGATGGTGACGCCGCAGCAAACGTTGGATGCCGAAACGGCGGAATTGGTGGCCTCCGAAATGGGCCACACACCGGTGAGGGTTTCTGAGGAAGATGTTGAACAGGGCTTGGCCGTTGATACCTTGGCTGAAAAGTTACCCCGCGCCCCTGTGGTGACCATTATGGGACATGTGGACCATGGGAAAACCTCGCTGCTGGATGCGCTGCGTCAAACCGATGTGGTCTCTGGCGAGGCCGGCGGCATTACCCAGCATATTGGGGCGTATAAGGTCGAGCTTTCCTCTGGCAAGTCCATTGTGTTTCTGGATACCCCTGGGCACGAGGCCTTTACGGCCATGCGGGCCCGCGGCGCCCACGTCACGGATGTGGTGGTGTTGGTGGTGGCCGCCGATGACAGCGTGATGCCCCAAACTGTGGAGGCCATCTCCCACGCCAAAGCCGCCGGTGTGCCCATCATTGTGGCCATCAACAAAATTGACAAACCCGAAGCGCGTCCGGACAAAGTGAAAACCGAGCTGCTGTCCCACGGCATTGTTGTTGAGGATTTGGGCGGCGATGTGCTGTCCATCGAGGTGTCGGCCAAGAAAAAAACCGGCCTGCTGGCCCTAGAAGAGGCCATTTTGCTGCAAGCGGAAATCATGGACCTACGCGCCCGCACCGAGGGTTCTGCCCAAGGAACGGTTTTAGAGGCGCGGATGGATCAGGGCCTCGGCCCCGTCGCATCGGTTTTGATTCAGGAAGGCACATTATCCATCGGCGATATTTTTGTCAGCGGCACCCGCTGGGGCCGTGTTCGCGCCCTGATCGACAGCCGCGGCACCCGCATTCGTGAAGCCGGCCCCGCCACACCGGTGGAGGTCCTAGGATCCCAAGGCGTTCCCGAAGCCGGTGATGATTTTGTGATTGTCCCTGACGAAGCCAAAGCGCGGGAAATTTCCGAATATCGGGATCGCAAACGCAAAACGGCCTCGGCCAAAACCGGCGAAACGTCCGTTTCAGACATTTTTGCCAAATACCAATCCGATGCCACCATGCGTACATTGTCCCTGATCATTCGGGGTGATGTTCAGGGATCGGTGGAGGCCATCAAGGGCAGCCTAGAAAAAATCATCAGCGATGAAATGAAAATCGACGTTATCACCGCCGGTGTGGGGGCCATTTCAGAATCGGATGTGACACTGGCCAAATCCTCCGGCGCGTTGATTATCGGGTTTAACGTGCGGGCCAATCCGTCCGCGCGGGAACTGGCCAAAAAAGAGAGCGTGGACATTCGGTATTATTCCATCATCTATGATGTGGTGGATGCCATGCGCGAAGCAGCCTCCAGCTTACTCTCGCCCGAACAAAAGGAAACCTTCCTCGGATACGCCGAAATCCGCCAAGTCTTCGATGTGTCCAAAGTCGGCAAAGTGGCCGGATGTATGGTCACCGAGGGGATCATCAAACGCGGCTGTGGCGTCCGGTTGCTGCGCGATAACGTGGTCATTCACCAAGGCAGCCTGAAAACCCTAAAACGCCACAAAGACGAAGTCAAAGAGGTCAAAGGCGGCTATGAATGCGGTATGGCCTTTGAAAACTACCAAGACATCCGCCCTGGGGACCAGATCGAATGCTTTGAAATTCATGAGGTTAAGAAGGTTTTAACACCGTAGAGAAAACAGAGTCTCTCGAAGGCTTCCTCTCCCTCCCCAAAAAAAGCACAAATCCACAGGATCGCCCTGGGCGCTGATAAACAAGGATGATCGACCATCCTTGTAACATCTTGGTGAATGTTATAACATCAATGATAACATCCACTAGGAGGCTTCCATGGAACTCAAAATCACCCAAATCGGGAATTCTTTGGGCGTTATTTTACCCAAAAGCTTGCTGGCAGATATGAACCTAGGCAAAGGGGATCGCTTAACCATGGATCGCCGCGGGGATGGGTGGTATATGACCCCCGCAGACGCCGGATATGATGCGCAGATGGAGGTAGCGAACATTATTATGAAAAAACGGCGTGAATTATTGAAACGTCTTGCAAAAGCTTAAGATCATGTGGATTTGGCTTAATAAAGACGTTGTGTGCGCCGCGCACGATGCCCAGATTCTGGAGCACGGGGGACTCTATGGCATACGGGATGAAAATCTTTTGGAATCGGCCATGACACGCCCACAACACTTGGCGGCTTATGAAAATCCAGACGTGGCTCAGTTGGCGGCAGCATATGGTGTAGGCATTTCGCGTAATCATCCCTTCTTCGATGCGAACAAACGAACAGCCATCATCGCCGTGGAATTGTTTTTAGAATTAAACGGTTATCACCTTGTTCGAACGAATGAAGATTGCCTCGCCATCATGCCCCGCATCGCCAGCGGAGAGGTCAGCGAAGACGACATGGCCACTTGGATTGCCGGCGGGATTGTGAAGAGATAAAAGACTGATTTTTATAGTTTTTTTAAATGTGAATCCCCCTTAGGGCAAGAGAGTAGGGAAAGAGGGGCAGAGCCCCTCCCTACTATGCCCCCTAAGCCACCTGCCGCTCAGATTCAGCAACCAAGGGCTTTTTCTTGATCCACGGCATCATGGCGCGGAGGCGTTGGCCCACGGTTTCAATGGGGTGTTCCTGCTCGATGCGGCGGGTGGCCTTAAACGACAGGGCGCCGGTTTGGTTTTCAGAAATCCAATCCCGTGCAAACTGGCCCGTTTGAATTTCGGTGAGCAGTTTTTTCATTTCTTTCTTGGTTTTGTCCGTCACAATGCGGGGACCGGCTTTGTAATCGCCGTATTCTGCGGTGTTGGAGATAGAATAGCGCATGTTGCTTAATCCGCCCTCGTAAATCAGATCCACAATCAGTTTCACCTCGTGCAGGCATTCGAAATAGGCCAGTTCTTCGGGATATCCGGCCTCAACTAGGGTTTCATAGCCCGCCTTGATCAGGGCCGATACGCCGCCGCACAAAACGGCCTGTTCACCGAACAAATCCGTTTCGCATTCGTTACGGAATGTGGTTTCGATCATGCCGGATTTACCGCCGCCCACCCCTTTGGCATAGGCCTTGGCGATGTCCAGCGCGTGACCGGATGCATTTTGATACACGGCAATCAAACAGGGCACGCCGCCACCTTTTGAAAATTCGCCGCGCACGGTGTGGCCAGGGCCCTTGGGCGCCACCATAATAACGTCCAGATCCGCGCGGGGCACGATGGTACCAAAATGCACGCTAAATCCGTGGGCAAAGGCCAATGTGGCCCCTTTTTTCAGGTTTTGGGCCAAATCCTGCGTGTACAAATCGCCGTGTTTTTCATCGGGCACCAGAATCATGGTGATATCGGCAGTTTTGGCGGCCTCGGCAGGACTGACAACCTTAAACCCATCGGCCTGAGCCCGCGCCGCGCTGCGCGATCCGTTTTGCAGGCCGATAATAACATTTTTGACACCGCTGTCCCGCAGGTTCAGGGCATGGGCGTGGCCTTGGCTGCCATAACCAATGATGGCAATGGTTTTGCCCGTGATAAGCTCGAGGTTGGCATCGTGATCGTAAAAAACCTGCATGAGAGATCCCTAAGAAAATTTTTTGAATTGAGAAAAAACAGGCCCACCATAGCCCAGCTTGCCTCAAAAGGCTAGGGATTTTTCATGGCGAATCTGGGCATATTTCACCAAATAGGCGGCAAAAAGAAACGCCCCAAGCAGGGTCAAAAACCCAAAGGGAATGTCGGTCATTTTATAAAGGTTCCGTGCAAAGGCGCACATCCCCCACAGCAGGATGAGGATACCTTTTCCATAAGGCACAAACCCCCTGTCTGTCTGGTATCGCCCCATCAACACCAAGGCCGGCAGCAGCACAAACAGATCATAATCCATAAGATACGGGGTCATCAGCAGAGAGCCTGAGGCCAAAACAGCAGCCTTCAGGGTATAGGGCGCAGGATTGCTTTTACGCCACAACCACAGGATGACGCCAAGAACACCAATTTGAACAACGCCTTGGGCGGCGTAGGCCAGCCCCTTGGTTGCCCCCAAGGTATGATGGACAAACGAAAACAGACTATGAATCATGTCGAGCTGTTGATCCGATTTTTCAAAATAACGCATTTGGTTCAAAACATTATGGAAAAAAGCGGGCCAAACCTCCTGACCATACAAAGCGGTCACGCCAAGGGTCATAACACCAAGGGTGCAAACGGCACTCAGGATGGTTTTCCAATATCCCCCCATCATCAGGGCCACGGGAATCAGCAGACCAAATTGGAATTTATACACCAGCAATCCGGCAAAAACACCCGCCAAGGTCGGACGTTTTTCCAAAGTCAGCAAAAAGGATCCCATCAACGCCGCCGTCAAAAAAGCCGTTTGTCCATGGGCAAAGTTGCCAAGATACACAGGGGACGCCAGCGCAATCAGCACGGTTTCAGTTCGGGGCAAAATGCGGTGCATAACAAACATGGCCACGGCCAAACTGCCCAGTTGCCATAAAACAAGGGCCTGAAGATAAGAAAATTTGGCAAAAAGCTCAGAAAACGCCAAAAAATACGGCGGATAGGGAAATTGCATATAGGGGACGGTGCTGTCTTTGCCCTCGAGAAGGCGCTGCTTTTGTTTATGCGCTTCATAGTCATAGGCCAGCGTGGGCGTTCCTTCGTCGGCCAGTTGTCCTGCGGTGTAAAACGCCTTGAAATCACACAAAATATCTTTGGTGGGATAGGGGGCGCCGATGCTTTCCACCACGTTCTGTCCCCACAGGGCAAAATACAGGGGAATCATGGCAAAAAGCACATACCGACAACGCCGCGGAAACCCGGGGGACACAATCCCGCGATCAAGAAGGGTATGATAAAACGATGTCAGCATACAGGTTACAGGTTACAGGTTACAGGTTACAGGTTACAGGTTAAAATTATCACTTTTTTTAAGGTGTGGGGCGGAAAAGTTTCCTTTTTATTCAAGGAATCGGCGGAAAAATAAGTATGCATAAAAGGCTTGTCCTCCCCCAAATACCCCACCACACACCCTTTCTTAACCAATTCTATGATATTCTGTTGCAATGCAACATGATTTCCTTCATGATCGGATCCATACCGTAGCAATCTCAGGGAAAACGTTATGACGGCCATACCCAAAAAAGACGCCCCCGCCAACACCAACACCACGGATAAGGGGTATGTGACCCTGATTGACCACCAAACAGGACGCCAGTTTGATTTTCCGATTCTCAAGGGCACACAGGGCCCCGATGTTATCGACGTGCGGAAACTTTATGGGGATACGGGGTATTTTACCTTTGATCCGGGTTTTACCTCCACCGCCAGCTGTGATTCCAGCATCACTTTTATTGATGGGGACGAAGGGATCCTCAGCCACCGCGGCTATGCCATCGAGGATCTGGCAGAACACAGCGATTTCATGGATGTGTCGTATTTGCTGTTAAACGGGGATTTGCCGAATCCGGCGGAAAAGAAAGACTTTTTGTATTCCATCACCCACCACACCATGGTGCACGAGCAAATTCACAATTTTTTCAAAGGCTTTCGTCGTGACGCCCACCCCATGGCCGTGATGTGCGGCGTTGTGGGGGCGTTATCGGCGTTTTATCACGACAGTTTGGATATTCATGACCCCAAACAACGGGCGATTGCGTCCCATCGTTTGATTGCCAAAATGCCCACCTTGGCGGCCATGGCCTATAAATATTCCATTGGCCAGCCTTTTGTGTATCCCAGAAACGACCTGTCTTATGCGGAAAATTTCCTGCATATGACCTTTTCCGTCCCGTGCGAGGCCTATAATGTCAATCCCGTCATGGCCCGCGCCATGGACCGGATTTTCATTTTGCATGCGGATCATGAACAAAACGCATCAACATCGACGGTGCGTTTGGCGGGATCCACAGGGGCGAATCCGTTTGCGTGTATCGCGGCCGGGATTGCCTCTCTGTGGGGTCCGGCCCACGGCGGCGCCAACGAGGCGGTTTTAAAAATGCTGGATCAGATCGGCAGTGTGAAAAACATCCCCGAATTTATCAAACGGGCCAAGGACAAAGACGATCCGTTCCGCCTGATGGGCTTTGGTCACCGCGTGTACAAAAACTTTGACCCCCGCGCCACCGTGATGCGCAAAACCTGTCACGAGGTTCTGGACGCGCTGGGCGTTGGGGACAACGAACAGCTAAAACTGGCTATGGAGCTGGAGCGCATCGCCCTAGAAGACCCCTATTTCATCGAGAAAAAACTCTATCCCAACGTGGATTTTTATTCAGGCATTATCCTAAAAGCCATGGGCTTTCCCGTGTCCATGTTCACCGTGCTGTTTGCCATGGCCCGCACCGTGGGGTGGATTGGTCAGTGGAAAGAAATGATCGAAGACCCCGCCCAGCGCATCAGCCGGCCCCGCCAACGTTACATCGGCGAAACCCCGCGGGCGTACAAACCGTTGCATCGGCGGTAGGGTTTTGTGAGTCGCCCTCTCCCCAACGGGGAGAGGTGCCGAAACCCCCTCCCTACCCCTCCCCCGCAAGCGGGAGAGGGAACACAACTTTCTGCTTCTCTTCCTTGGGGAGAGGGGCTTTTTCAGATCTTCCCTTCCCCCACCACTCCCTCCGCCCCATAGGTGATGATCCCCCGCGCCCCTGCGCGTTTGATGGACAGCAGGGCCTCGTGATACAGGACGGCAAAGGGGGTGCCGGTTTGCTGGGCCAGCGCGTGCAGCATGGCGTATTCGCCGCTGACGTGATAGGCGAAAACGGGAACATCCGTGCTTTGGCTGAGGCGATACAGAACATCCAAATAAAACGTGGCGGGTTTGACCATCAGCATATCGGCGGATTCGGCGATGTCTTCGGCGGCCTCGCGCAGGGCCTCCCCCGCGTTGGCGGGATTCATCTGATAGGTTTTTTTATCCCCCCGCAGCACCCCGCCGCTGCCCACCGCATCCCGAAAGGGGCCGTAAAGGTGCGAGGCAAACTTAGCCGTATACGACAATAAAGACACCCCCGAAAACCCCGCATCATCCAACGCCGCCCGCAGGGCCCCAATGCGCCCATCCATCATATCCGACGGGGCGATCACATCCACCCCTGCGCGGGCCAGAACGAGGGCTTGGGTGATCAAGGCCCCCAGCGTGGCGTCATTATCCACATCCCCCGCCGCATTCAAAATCCCATCATGACCATGGGACGTATAGGGATCCAGCGCCACATCCGCCATCACCACCACATCGGGCATGGCGGCTTTCACCGCGGCCACGGCGCGGGCGTGGAGATTATGGGGATTGTGGGCCTCGGATCCCCTCTCATCCTTTAACGCAGGGTCCACCACAGGAAACAACAACACTGCCCGCCCGCCGTTCTGATAAAAAGTGCGCGAGCGTTCACACACAGACGATAACGACAAACGCGCCTGCCCAGGGAGGCTGTCAATGGGGATATCCCCATCCCCATCATGGACAAAATAGGGCTGAATCAGGTCGCTGGGATGCAGACGGACCTCTTGCACCAGATCCCGTATGGCGGGGGTGGAGCGCAAACGACGAAGGCGGGTGCGGGGAAACGTCATGGCACCGCCCCCACAAAGGCCCGCATTTTCACGGGATCCTTAACCCCCCGCACCGTTTCAATGCCGCTGGAGACATCCACCGCGAAGGGATGTGTGCGTTCACAAACATGCCTCACCGTTTCAGGGGTCAATCCCCCCGATAAAAAAAAGGGAACGTTCACGTTTTGAATCAGGGACACATCAAACCCCCGCCCATTGCCCCCAGGCAGAGTATCGGTGGGGGCGGGTTTCGCGTCAAACAACCAGAAATCTGCTGAACTGCTGCGGGGCACATCTTGGGGCGTGGCCACGGCAAAGGCCTTAATCACCGGTTTGCCAAACATTTTTTTTATGTGAGTGATCGTTTGTTCATTTTCATCGCCGTGCAGTTGCCACACATCGGGTTTGATCAGGGCCGCAATAGATTCATACAGGGCGGGGGCGGCGTTGACGGTTAAGGCCACCACCTTCACACCCCGATTGCGGGTCACGGCCGCCAGATGGGCCGCCCGCATCAACGACACGGCGCGGGGGGAGGGGGGATAAAACACCAACCCCACATAATCCACCCCCAAATCCGCCGCCAGAATCACATCCGCCGTGCGCGTTAAGCCGCAAAACTTGATTTTTGTCATAACCCCATGTCCCTGCGGATTTCAGAGAGGACCTTGACGGGATCCGGCGCCCGCAGCAGGGGGCGGCCCATAACCAGATGGGTGGCGCCGGCGGTCATGGCCTCCCCCGGGGTCATGGTGCGGACTTGATCGTCCATGGCCATGCCTGGCAGGCGAATGCCCGGGGTGACGGCCAGAAAATCCTCCGGCAGGGACAGCCCGCCCAGATCCATGGCTGAACACACAATCCCGTCCAGCCCCGCATCCCCGCTGATGTCCGCCAGCCGCCGCACCTGATGAATCAGGGGGCCGTGAATGCCCACGGTGCCCAGCGTTGTTTGATCCATACTGGTCAGCACCGTCACCCCCAGCAAACGGGGGGGTGCGATGTTCAAGGCCGCGGCTTCTTCATCCGCGGCCTGTCGCGCGGCCCGTAGCATATCCATGCCACCCGCCGCATGCAGGGTGATATACGCCGCGCCCAAGGCCGTTAAAGCCCGCACCGCCGCCGCCGCCGTGTTGGGAATGTCGTGGACCTTGACATCCAAAAACAGGGGCACGCCCAGTTCCTGAATGGCCTGAACCCCCACCGGTCCTAGGCGATAAAAAAAGGCCATGCCCAGCTTGACCCCCGCAATCTGAGGGGCCATGCGCCGCACATGCCCCAAATCCCAATCGGGATCATCCAGCGCGAGGAAAATGGGCAGGGGGGGCGATGTCATAAAAAAATCATAACCTATTTTCAATCATTACAAATTCTTATCAAACAACCACTTCTTATCCCCTCTCCCGCGTGCGGGGGAGGGCCTCACATCTT
>JBIIHL010000064.1:0-6452 GCA_044235825.1 Alphaproteobacteria bacterium
CAATGGCTTGGTCGTTCATATCTTGGACAAAACCATCGGAAAATTCACCGAAGGCATCCAATTCTTCCAACGAAAAACCTACAAAGCCATCCAAATCCTAACAAAGGTTTATTGAATGACCCTGACAGATGGAACAGGCGGTGTTATCCAAGAAGAAAAACTAACTTTATGGCAAGGCCCCAGCAAAGTTGGTCCTGTTTCACCATTCCATAACTTATACCTCCGAACTCAGGCTATGTTACTAAGAAATGGGAGTGTGTCCATTATATCCAGTTATGCGGTTACTCCCCAAGGGCAGGAAGAGCCACTTTCGGAAGGAGTTCCACTTCCTACGGCTGTATTGCCATATATTTCTTCACATGCAACCAAAACACATCAGGCATTTTTGAGCGGCATGGAAGAGGCTGTTAGTAAAGCCTGTAAGCCAAAATCGGGAGAACCTTCTTACCCTGTGCTTCAGGCGCTTTCTGGGCAAGCTACATTTCAAATGTAACCCCCCATCATTGCGGGGCCCCCCCCAACGTGACATCCGTCACAGATTTTTTCTTTTTTTACCCATACAATAAACGCATTATCGTTTTGAATAGGGAGATTGGGGTATGAGGATTTCTAGAGGACAATTGATTGCTGCTGGTGTTGCTTTACTTGCGGGGGGGGGGGATTCAGGTACTGGGAGACCCATATTTCAAATCCCCAGCGTCTGAGGGATATTCACGCTGAAATTACGCGCCATGGGGGTTTATGTTCAGACTCTAAAAAAGGCGTTGTTGTTGCTACCGAAGGTTCTGTTGGTTATTCAGGGACAGATTCTTATTATTTCTTTTTGGGATTGGGGAAAAAGGAAGAAGTTGTTGGTTTACAGGGACAGGGTGATCTTTATGATGGTTTAGGAGGAATAGTACTATCATCAACGGAGATACCAAAATTTTTGTCTCGCGCAGAAGAAGCCACCCGTGCCCTTTGTCCCAATACTCCCAACCCGTCACCAAACAATACTTTCCCATCTAATAGGCCTACTTTTTTAACATGGAGCTTTTTAGGACTGCAAGGAAACACAATTGGCTAAACCCACCCCCCTCAGGGTCGCGGCGCATGAATGGGTTTCACCGCCAACCGATAGCCCATGCCCCCCAGAATCAGGCCCAGTGTGTCCAGACGCGGGTTGCCCTTGGCCGAAAGGGCCTTTTGCAGGCCTTGGCGGGTGATGCCGGCGGCCTCGGCAATCTCTGAAATGCCCCGAACGCGGGCGATGATGCGTAGCGATGCTAAGAGAGCAGAGAGATTTTGGTGCTGAGCATAGGCATCAAACACATCGTTAATAAAGGCCTCAATGTCTTCGGGATGGTTGCGAAAGTAGTCTTCTTCAAGGTCGTCAAAGGTATGGTATTTTGATTTTGTCATAATCGGGACTCCTGGTATGATTTCCAATAGTTTTGGGCTGTTTCTATATCACGGGTCTGCGTGCTTTTATCTCCACCACACAACAGGATCACAATGTGGCCATGATTTTCGCCAAAATAGATGCGATAGCCAGGACCAAAAAACAGTCGCAATTCATAAACGCCACCTCCGATGGATTTTACATCCCCATAGTGCCCCTGTTCCAAAAGACGGAGGCGAATGGAAATTCTGCTATAGGCTTTTGGATCTCTGATCTTTTCAAGCCATGTGGCAAAGGGCTGTTTTCCTGAGGCCTCGGTGTAAAGAGTTAGGGTTTTGGGCGTAATGGGTTGCATCATGGTCTGTGACGTTAGGGTATCTTTATACTACCATAGCCAACCACAGTTGGCAACGCCATTTTTTACACAAACGACACCGGATCCATATCCACCTGAATATGAACATCGGGGGGGATGGGGGTGGCGGAGAGCCATGTTTTCATATAGGCCGACAGGCGTTTTTGCGGGGCGCAGCGCACCAGAAACCGCATACGGTGGTCCCCGCGCAGGGGCGATAGCGGGGCAGGGGCGGGGCCCAGAATCTCGAACGCATCGGTTTTGGGGGCGCTGCCCAGCAGGGCGCGGCAGGTGCTATCCACGCGGGGCATGGACCGTCCCGACACAATCAGGGCCGCCAGACGGGTAAACGGGGGCCACTGGCCCAACGTGCGTTCTTTGATCAGGGCATGATAAAAGCCTTCGCGATCATGGTGCCGCAGGGTTTGCATCAACAGATGATCCGGAACAAAGGTCTGAATCAGAACCTTGCCCGCGTGTTGCCCCCGTCCGGCCCGTCCGGCAATCTGGTGCAGCATCTGCCACGTTTTTTCCCCCGCCCGAAAATCCCCCCCCGTCAGGCCCATATCGCCGTCCACCACATTCACCAACGTTAAATCGGGAAAATGATACCCTTTGCCAATCATTTGGGTGCCCACGATCAGGGACACGTCCCCCTGTGTGATGCGCTGCACCGTTTCGTGCATTTTTTTGGGGGTGCTCAGCACATCGCTGGACACAATGACGATTTCCTGATGGGGAAAATGGGTGGCCAGTTCCTCCGCAATGCGCTCAACCCCCGGGCCGCAGGGGATCAGGGCATCTGCCTCTGCCCCGCAGGCGGGGCAGGTTTCTGGCATCGGTTGTTTATATCCACAGTGATGGCATTGCAAAATGTTCATGGATTTGTGGGCCGATAAATACGACGCACAATCACGACATCGCCAGCGGTGGCCACATCCACGGCACAAGGTCAAAGGGGCATACCCCCGCCGGTTCATAAAAAACAGGGCCTGTTTGCCCGTGGATAGGGTTTGACGCGTTTCCGCGATCACCGTTTCATGCAGCCATCCTTGGGATGCTGGCCTTCCCCGCATATCCACCAACGTCACATCGGGCAGCGTGGCCTGATACCGGCTGGTTAGGCGCACGCCGTGATATTTGCCCCGTTCCACATGGTGCCACGTTTCCAGCGACGGTGTGGCCGACACCAGAACCACAGGCACATTTTCCCTGTGCCCCCGCGCCACCGCCATATCGCGGGCGTGGTACAAAACGCCGTCGTCTTGTTTATAGGCGCTTTCGTGTTCCTCATCCACCACCATCACGCCCAAATTGGGATAGGGCAAAAACAGGGCCGATCGCGCCCCCAGAACCAAGGGCGCCTGTCCCGTCACAATGGCCCGCCACGTGTCGCGCCGTTTGGCGGGGGTGAGATGGGAATGCCACAGGGCGGGCTCCGCGCCGAAGCGATCCGAAAACCGGCGCAGCATCTGGGTGGACAGCGCAATTTCCGGCAGCATGATCAGGGCCTGCTGCCCCCGTGCCAGCGCGGCGGCCACAACGTCCAAATAAACCTCTGTTTTCCCTGATCCCGTTTCCCCGTCCAGCAGGGCCACTTTGTCCGGATGCTCTGTGGTGAAGGACAGCAATTTTGTCAGGGCGGCTTTTTGGGCATCATCAAACACCACAGACCGGTGCGCCACCTGAGGCGGGGCAAAGGTTTGCTTGCTGGGGGTGTCCTGAAAGGCATCCTGCAGCGGCAGGGCCAGTTTCAGGATTTTCCCCATACTGCTGACGGTATAATCCGCGCACCATGTTAAAAACGCGATAAAATCGGGGGATAGCGGCGGAAAGTCATGGATTTTCAGCAGGGGCTTCACGGTGGCGATGTTCGGGCGGGGCACATCCGTTTCCCACACAATGCCGGTTAAGGACCGATTGCGAAAAGGAACACGGACATATTGCCCTACCGACACCGCCTGTGATGCGGCGTAGGTCAGGGGCCGATCCAGCACCATGGGCAGCAAAACATTGACGAAGCTGTGTGCGTCTGTAAAACTATCCGTTGTTTTTTGCATTATGGGTTCAAAACGATCATGAAGTTCTTTGTTGATAGCGCAGAATTGGCTGACATTCAAAAGTTGAATGCGATGGGTCTGGTGGATGGTGTCACCACCAACCCCAGTTTGATTTATAAATCGGGCCGTGATTTTCTGGAGGTCATCCGCGATATCGCCGCCGTCGTTCCCGGCCCCATCAGCGCCGAAGTCACCGCCGAAGATCACCCCACCATGATGCGGGAGGCTGAAAAACTGGTGACCCTGGGCAAAAACATCGTCATCAAAGTCCCCCTGACCGTTGACGGCCTGATGACTTGCCGCCGGTTGCGCCAAGATCACATCCCCGTGAATGTCACCCTGTGTTTCAGTTTGAATCAGGCCCTGCTGGCCGCCAAGGCAGGGGCCAGCTACATTTCCCCCTTTGTTGGGCGTTTGGATGATCAGGGTCAGGATGGCATGGGCCTGATTCAGGACATTCGGGATATGTATGACAATTATGGCTTTGAAACAGAGATTCTGGCGGCCTCCATCCGCCACACCGACCACGTGCGCCGCGCTAGCCTGATCGGCGCAGATGTTGTGACCTGCCCCCCGTCGATTTTTTATCAGCTCTTCACCCACAGCCTGACAGAAAAGGGTCTGGCGGCCTTTCGCGAGGATTGGGCAAAAACGGGGCAGAGGGTTGTTTAGGCTCTAGTCCGGTCTGTGATTTACAAAAGTCTAAATCTTGGTTGGTTGGATACAGCCATCATCAACCAAACCCTAAAACGATCTATGCCGTGTGGTTATGTGATATTAACGCGAACGGCCCACAAACATGCTGCGGAAAAACATCCTGTGGATTACCCGTTTTGTTTGCCGTTTTTAAAATAAGCCATTCAAAATCCTTGGTTTATTGGCTATAGCCTGAGAAATTTTGACAACATCCAAGTTGTTTTTCATCATGATGCGCTGAAGGAAGGCGTTATGTTGGTGGCGTTATCAGCGGAGCCAGATGATAGAGGAAAATATCGCGTGCGAACGTTTTACAGGATATCCGTTCAGGCTTTAACAGAAAAGAGAGTTTCAGGAAGGCTTTATCCCCCAAAACGGAGCAAGCCTTTTTCATAGGTAAACAACAAAGCCCGCCGGCGGGGCCCCAGACCCGCATCTCTTGGCGCCAGTGCGCCTGCCGTATCCATGCCAAAAAATGGACATGGTTTTGGCGCGTAAGGTGGGATTTCTACCTCAGCGAACTATGGATTCACTATGCTTGTTTTTTGCCCAAAAGTCAACAGTGTTGTCCGCAGTCTGGGGGCATCACAACAAAAAACCTTCCCCCACCCCCGCTTTGGTGTATCCTGTTCCTTTCTGTGCTGATGACCCCCCATGTTCCTGTCCGCCTTGGTTGTTGCCCATAACGAAGAAAGCCGCTTGGCTGCCTGCCTGTCCCATTTGGGGTTTTGTGATGAAATTGTGGTGGTGCTGGATCGTTGCACCGATGCCAGCCGTGACATCGCCGCCCGCTTTACCCCCCGATTGATCGAGGGCGCGTGGGAGAGGGAAGGGACCCGCCGTCACGCAGGCATCGATGCCTGTCAGGGGCCATGGATTTTGGAGGTTGATGCCGATGAACACGTGACCCCCGCCATGGCCCAAGAGGTTAGGGCCCTGTTAAAAAACCCCACAGCCCAGCGGTATTTGGTGCCCATCAACAATTATATCGGATCTCGCTTGGTGAAGCAGGGTTGGGGGGCATCCTTTGGGATTCGCAACAAATGGTGTTTGTTTCAAAAGGGCACCAAACACTGGCACGATCAGCGGGTGCATCCTCAGGTGACCTATCAGGGGCTGGCGGGTCCGCGCCTATCCCACGGGATCGATCATTTTGTGGATGATAACATCACCGACATGATCGCCCGCCTGAACCGCTACACCACAGCCAAGGCACGGGATATGGTGGATGCCCCTCACTGGACCCGCCTTTGGCCCAACATCCGGCGGTTATTTTCCCGTTTTTTTCACTGTTATGTCAAACGTCAGGGGTACAAGGAAGGGGTTTATGGGCTGTGCATCGCCCTGTGCGCCGGCCTGTTTCCGTTAGTGTCGTATATCAAATATCAAGAGCTGAAGGATCAAAATCATGCAGCCCCCCCCAAAACATCCCTTTGAAGACATGATGGCCATGATGCAGGCCTATACCGAACAATGGCGCAGCCAGCCGGAAGCCCAGCAGGCGACGGCCGATATGACGCTGTTTTGGCAAACCGTGATGCGCACATGGATGGCGTCTCAGACCCCCAGTTCCCCTTCAGTGTCTGGGGCGGAGGGTGCGTTAAAGGAAATTTTGGATCGCCTGTCCGCCCTGGAAAAACGCATGATGGCGCTGGAGGGACGTTTGGGCACGCCAAATCTCTGAGGCCCAAAAGGGGGCGCATGACAGGGTTATTCAGTAAACCCAACCAAATGTTTGTGTTTTTGGTGAGATGTGGGTTATAGGTGGTGTAAAAAAAGGGGTGCACCATGGGCGCAAAAGTGAAAAGGAATTTAGAGCAATTATTAGCCCAACTATAGTATTTCCCTTTTTTAATCGTACTAAAAAAGGGCATTGACGGCGTTGTAATGGTCCATGTTGGGGTGGCGTATAATTTTGCGATATTTTCGTTTGAGGTTGGCCCAGACATGTTCGATGGGA
>JBIIHL010000065.1:0-6376 GCA_044235825.1 Alphaproteobacteria bacterium
GATCAACCCAATATCATTATTAAAAAAGTCAAAAAGGTCCAAGGGGGCGGTCACCACGGGGGCGCATGGAAAGTCGCCTATGCGGATTTTGTAACCGCTATGATGGCGTTTTTCCTGCTGTTATGGCTTTTGAATGCGACAACAGCAGAGCAACGTCAGGGCATTTCCAACTATTTTTCCCCCACCACCATTTCCGAGAGCACCAGTGGGGCGGGCAGCATTTTGGATGGTGTTAATGTGACTGATGTCACGGCCAGCAAAGAGGCCACAATTCCTGCCTATAACCCCAGCGAACCCCCCAAACCTGGGTCTGAACAACAAGAATCCGAAACAACAACCCCCCAAAAATCCGCCGAAAAAAACGATGACGAATCCGAAGCCTTTCGTAAGACGCAAGAACAAACAATGAAAAAGGTTTTGGAAAACTTGCAACAAGAAATTCAAAAAACCCCTGAACTCAAAGAACTTTCTGAAAATATCATCCTAGAGATGACCAAAGATGGTCTGTTGGTTCAGCTGGTGGACAGCAAAAAACGCCCCATGTTCGAGGCCGGAAAATCCACCGCCATGCCCCATACCGCCATGCTGCTAAAGCGTATCCGTCCCATTTTGGACCGCGTCCCCAATCCCGTTCAAATCACGGGACACACGGACAACACAGGATCTGTCAACGCCGATTATGGCAACTGGGAACTGTCTGCGGATCGTGCCAACACCACGCGCCGGTTGTTGCAGCGTTATGGATTAAAACCCGCACGCTTTGAAAAAGTGGTGGGCAAGGCGGATACGGACCCCCTGTTGCCCGAAATTCCCGATGCCCCCATCAATCGCCGTATCGGGATTTTGCTGTCCTATATGGACGCCCCCGAAACCGACCGACGCAGCCAACCCGTCACACCGATCAAGCAAGGGGTTTTTGAAAACCATACAAACACCACAGTCCCATAACCCATGGATATTTTGACCCACACAATTTGATTGTGATTTTTTCATGGGTGTGAGAAAAGAAAATAACCCACAATAATGATCTTACCCGAGGTTTCTTTCATGGTTGCCTTTGCTCTGCCTAAAAATTCAACCTACACCGTTGGGCGTTTTTTTCCGGCGGCCAAAACGGCCCGCCGCACCAAAATTTTTCGCATTTACCGGTATGATCCCGATGGAGAGAGCAATCCCCGCGTGGATGGATATGAGGTCGATCTGGATACCTGCGGCCCCATGGTGCTGGATGCGCTGATTAAAATTAAAAACGAAATTGATCCCACATTGACCTTTCGCCGTTCCTGCCGCGAGGGGATTTGCGGCAGCTGCTCTATGAACATCGACGGGGGCAACACGCTGGCCTGTTTAAAACCCATTGCTGACATTCACGGGGAAATCCGCATTTTCCCCCTGCCCCATATGCCGGTGATTAAGGATCTGGTTCCCGATCTTTCCCAGCCCTATGCCCAGTATCAATCCATCAAGCCTTGGATGCAGAGCGATACAGCCCCTGCCTCTGGCAGCGAGCGACTGCAAAGCATCGAAGAGCGCAAAGAATTAGATGGCCTGTGGGAGTGCATTTTGTGTTTCTGCTGCTCCACCAGTTGCCCCAGTTATTGGTGGAATGGGGACCGTTATTTGGGCCCTGCGGTGTTGCTGCAGGCCTATCGCTGGATCGCCGACAGCCGCGACGAAGCCACGGGCGAGCGTCTGGATGCTCTGGAAGATCCCTTTAAACTCTACCGCTGTCACACCATCATGAACTGCACCACCACCTGTCCCAAGGGGTTAAACCCCGCCAAAGCCATTGGGAGTATCAAAAAGAAAATGGTGGAACGCCAGAACTAAAGGCCATGATGCCACGCGCCTTTATTTTTTTGATTGTTGTGCTGGGGATGGTGCTGTTGCCCCTGTCCGCTTGCGGCCGAAAAATCCCCTTAGAAAGACCCACCACAGCGCCGGCGCAGCCCTCTGCGACCCCAGCCGCGCCAAGCGAGGCCCCTTCAAAAGCAGATCCCCTTTAAAAAAACGGCTTTTCTTTGGTCTTGGTTACATTTCGTAACATATCCGCCATTGTTTTGGCAGGGGTGTATCCGTTAGGATATCTACGTAGAAAAACAATACCCAAAAAACAAAAACAAGGCTTTTTCCCCATGAAAAAACAAAAAACCCTTGCCAAGGCGATCTCTTTTTCTGGTGTTGGCTTGCACACGGGGGATCAGGTCACATTAACCTTAAAACCCGCCCCTGTGAACCACGGCATTGTTTTTCATCGCACGGATCTGAACATTTCTATTCCTGCCCATCATGCTTTGGTGGAGCCCTCTCCGCTGTGCACCACCTTGGTCAGTCTTTGCGGCCGCGCCCGTGTGTCCACGGTAGAGCACCTGCTCTCCGCCTTGGCTGGATGCCGTGTGGACAATCTGGTTGTGGAAATCAACGGGGCCGAGATGCCCATTATGGACGGCAGCGCCGCCCCCTTTGTTCAGGCCATCATTTCAGCGGGGCTGATGCCCCAAGCGGCCCACCGTCGCGCCTATCGCATTCTGCGGGCAGTCCATGTTCATGATGGTGACAAAACGGCGTCTCTTTTGCCCAGCATCTCCCCCGATTTGTCCATCACCTGCCGCATTGACTTTAATCATGCGGCCATTGGGGCGCAAACGTTTACCTTGGCCTCTTTGGATGATTTTGGGGACCTTATTGCCCGTGCCCGTACTTTTGGATTTGAAAAGGACATTGAAACCCTCCGTAAAATGGGATTGGCCAAGGGCGGCAGTCTGGATAATGCCATTGTGTTCGGGGATACCCGCGTTTTAAATCCCGAAGGCATGCGCTATGAAAACGAATGTGTGCGTCACAAAGTTCTGGACGCCATCGGGGATCTTTATCTGGCGGGTTTGCCGTTGGTGGGGGATTTTTACGGGTATTGCTCGGGCCATTTTTTAAACTATCGCCTGCTGACAGAGCTGTTTGCCACCCCAGACGCCTATGAAGAAATTCTGTGGGGCGCCGATGAACAGGCTATGGATGTTGCCCGCGAAATGGGGGATTTGCATCCTTTGTGGGCTTAAACACCCGCCCATAACTTCATCACCACCCATGGACTTTTGGGATTTTTAGGCCTTGGGCCTAGGGCCCGCACGGCCCGCGCCATGATTCCGGTATCCTCCTGACCCTTTTCTGGTCCCCCCCGCCAAAGGTCAGGGGGGGCATCCCCCCGCATCATGTGTTTTTGCCATCCCCACAGGGAAAAACTGGGGACACTGTCCCCATAAATCACGGCGCCCATGGCACCAAAGGTTTGCTGTAAATAATCTGTCCAGTCCTGTGGCGTGCTGGGTTTCGTGTCCAAAACCGCCCGAAAGGACGCGATGATCAAAGGTAGGACTGGATGGGTGATCAGATCCCGCGGGGCCTCTTGCAACAACGGGTGATCCGCGTGGTGCCCACCGGCCAAAGTATCGGCCCACCATTGCAGTTTGATATGGGTGAGCAGGGTATCATGATCCTCCCCCCCCTGTTTGCCCGTCATGGCAAACCACGTGGCCAGCAAAGCCATACCGGACTGAAAACGATGGCGCCGATGGGGATCGCTGATCAACAAACTGGCCATAAAAGCCAGATAATCCTGATCATAAAGGGTTTGTTCCGTTACGGTTGTGGGGACAGGGCGGGGCATGTTAAAATTTTCTGCACCAACGTGAAAACATCATCCCCATCCGCAGGAATGGTGACTTGGGCCTTTTCATACCATGACTGTCGCTGGGCGTATAGCGTTTCAGCGTCCTGTTGCCACGTGGGGGATTGCAGCATGGGGCGATGGGCCCGTTCTTTCCCCAGCCGCGCCCACAACACAGACGGGGGCACATTAAGCCACACTGTTGTGGTTTCCTCTTGCAGTCGGTTATGGGTTTTGGGCCATGCAAACGCCCCCCCGCCCGTGGCCACAACACACCTTGGGGGCAATAGACGCACGGCATTATTTTCATAATCCCGAAAGCCAACCTCCCCCAACGTGGAAAAAATCTGGGGGATGGGGGCCTTGGCCATCTGGGCAATGTCATCATCCAGATCCACAAAGGGAACATTCAGGGCCTGCGCCAAGGCCCTGCCCACCGTGGATTTGCCGCACCCCATAAACCCCACGAGGGATAGGGGGCGGGAAAGGGTCAAAGAAGGGATCCGTGATGAAACCATAAAGCCGCGGCAACCCCCAAAGTTATCTGGTCAACGTTATGCGTGTAACAACGTGTTTTTAATTTCTTTTTTTTCCAAAACTATGGTAAAGAACGATCCTTCATTTTCAAAGCCCTTTTGGATTTTTTTTATGCCGCAAAACACTCGCCTGCGCAACATTGCCATTATTGCCCACGTTGACCATGGAAAAACAACTTTGGTGGATGCAATTTTGCGCCAAAGTGGAACCTTTCGCACCAACCAAGCTGTGGTGGAACGGGCCATGGATAAAGGGGATCTGGAAAAAGAGCGCGGGATCACCATTTTGGCCAAATGCACGGCCATTGATTGGGATGGACACCGCATCAACATCATTGACACCCCAGGCCACGCGGATTTTGGCGGCGAGGTTGAGCGCATTTTGCATATGGCTGATGGCGTGATTCTGTTGGTGGATGCAGCGGAGGGCACGCTACCCCAAACCAAGTTTGTGTTAACCAAGGCCCTGAAACAGGGCATGCGCCCCATTGTTTTAATCAACAAAATTGATCGCCCTGATGCCCGTCCCGATGAAGTGCTGAATGAAATTTTTGATCTGTTCGTGGCGCTGGATGCCACTGAAGAGCAGCTTGATTTTCCTGTGCTGTATGCCTCGGGCCGCGCGGGCTGGTGCGCCGAAAGTTTGGATGCGCCCCGTGAAAACCTGCACCCCCTGCTGGATCTGGTTTTGCGTCATGTCCCTGCCCCCACGGTGGATTCTGATGCGCCGTTTTCCATGCTGGCCACTTTGCTGGATTATGACCCCTACTTGGGCCGTGTGCTAACAGGGCGCGTGGCCAGCGGAATCGCCAAAGTCAATGCCCAGGTGCATGCGCTGGATCTCAACGGCGCTGTGACAGATCGTTTTCGCCTGACTAAACTTTTTAACTACAAAGGCTTAGAGCGCTTTCCCGTGGATGCGGTTGAGGCGGGCGATATCGTCTGCATCGCCGGCATGACCGTGGCCACTGTGGCTGATACGGTGGCAGATCCCGCTGTCACACAGCCCATTGCCACCACCCCCATTGACCCCCCCACCATGGCCATCACCCTCAGCGTGAATGATTCCCCCTTGGCGGGGACAGAGGGGAAAAAGCTAACCTCCACCATGATTCGTGAACGTTTGATGGCGGAAAACGAGGGGAACGTGGCCATTCGCGTGTCCGAAACCGCCGGCAAAGATGCCTTTGAAGTCGCCGGACGGGGGGAATTGCAGCTGGGCGTTCTGATTGAAACCATGCGGCGCGAGGGCTTTGAAATGTCCGTGTCCCGCCCCCGCGTTTTGCTGCGCAAAACCGAGGATGGACAAACCGAAGAGCCATATGAAGAAGTCATCGCCGACGTTGATGAAGAATTCACCGGCGTGGTGGTGGAAAAAATGTCCATGCGCAAGGCCGAAATGGTGGATATGCGCCCCAGTGGGGGCGGAAAAACCCGCATTACTTTTATTGCGCCGTCTCGGGGATTGATTGGGTATCAGGGGCAGTTTTTGACCGACACACGGGGCACCGGTGTTTTGAACCGTTTGTTTCACAGTTATGGCCCCTACAAAGGGGACATTGCCGGCCGCCGCAACGGCGCCCTGATTTCCACCGACAAAGGGGAAGCCGTGGCCTATGCCATTTTCAACCTGCAAGATCGGGGGACGATGTTCATTAACCCGGGCGATAAAGTCTATCAGGGCATGATCGTTGGGGAACACAGCCGCGATAATGATTTGGATATCAACGTGCTGAAGGGCAAGCAGCTGACCAACATCCGCGCCGCCGGCAAGGATGACGCCCTGATCCTGACCCCGCCACGGAAAATGAGCATGGAGGACATGATCAGCTATATCAACGATGATGAATTGCTGGAGGTCACCCCCCAATCCCTGCGCCTGCGGAAAAAATACCTCACCCCCAACGAACGCACTCAGGCGAAGAAGCGGGTGAGTTAGGGGGCAGGGCTGTTCCTTTCTGCCAGAACCTAACGATTCTGCGTCATTCCGGCCCAGCGAGCCATAGCGAGCGCCGAGCCGGAATCCAGCGCCAATGCCAAAACGCGAAGCGTTTTGTTCCTTAGTTTTCACAATACAAAGGCAAAAGGCTGCGCCTTTTGACAGTGGCGCTGGATACCGGATCAGCGGTCGCTGCGCTCCCTTGTCCGGTATGACGATGCATAGACATGAACAGCC
>JBIIHL010000027.1:0-19774 GCA_044235825.1 Alphaproteobacteria bacterium
GCGCAGCCTTTTGCCTTTGTATTGTGAAAACAAGGAACAAAACGCTTCGCGTTTTGGCATTTGCGCTGGGTTCCGGCTCGGCGCTCGCTATCGCTCGCTGGGCCGGAATGACGCAGAATCGTTAGGTTTTTGCAAAAATGAACAGCCCTGTGGTGGCCAACCAAAGCCTTGCCCTTTGAAGGGGAGGTTGTTACAATCCCTTCCTTTCTTATCAGGGATGTTTTAGCGGGTATGCGTAAAAATAATTCATCAAAGGCCCAATCAAAGCCTAAGCCCAAAGCCAAACCATCGGGGGGGGCTGCCACAGTTGGTAAGGCTATCTCTGTAACAACAGGCCACGATGATGCCACCGGTGCCGATAAACATGCCCCCAAAAGGGTGGGCGTGGCGGATTTTTTTCGCCTGACCCGCGCCGAAATCGGGCTCATTACGTGGCCCACACGCAAAGAAACCACCATGACCACGGTGATGGTTTTCGTGATGGTGACGATTTTGTCTTTGTTCTTTTTTCTTGTGGACCAAATTTTATCTTATGGTATAAAGGTTCTCCTTGGCTGATCGTTGTTGCGATTCGGCCCTCTTTTTTATTGTTAAAATTATGCAGGATCCTATGACGACGCCCAAAACCACAACGCCCGCGCCTAAGGGACGGTGGTATGTGATTCAGGTCCACTCGGGCTTTGAAAACAAGGTCGCTGAATCCATTCGCGAGCAGGCCCTAGAAAAGGGTCTGGACGGCGAAATTTTCGATGTGGTTGTCCCTGTGGAAGAGGGGCAGGACGTTAAGAAAGGCACGAAAGTCCACACAGAGCGGAAGTTTTTCCCTGGCTATGTTCTGATTAACATGATCATGACCGATCCCGCTTGGCATATGATTATGGACAACAAGCGGGTGGTTAGTTTTTTAGGCGGGGGCGCCAAAAGCAAGCCCGTTCCCCTAAGCAAAGCAGAATCCGATCGCTTGCTGGGCCATATCCAAGCGGGCTTTAAAGAGGTTCGCCGCGGTGTCATTTTTGAAATTGGGGAGACGGTTCGGATCATTGATGGTCCCTTTGAAAACTTCTCCGCCACGGTTGAGGATTTGGAAGAATCCCGCCAAAAGCTCAAGGTCTCCGTGTCCATTTTTGGACGAAAAACCCCAGTGGAACTGGATTATAGCCAAGTTGAAAAAATTTAAATCAGGATGATGGATTATGGCCAAGAAAATTACAGGTTATATTAAACTGCAAATTCCTTCGGGAAAAGCGAACCCTGCCCCCCCTGTGGGTCCCGCTTTGGGTCAACGGGGTGTGAACATTATGGAATTTTGTAAGGCGTTTAACGCCGAAACGCAAAAGCTGGAAGCCGGCATCCCCATTCCTGTGGTCATTACCGTTTATGCGGATCGCAGCTTTAGTTTTGTGACCAAAACGCCGCCTGTCAGTTATTTTTTGAAAAAAGAGTCTGGTCTGCCCAAGGGATCCTCAACCACCGGCCGTGGCTTTGTGGGAAAAATTACGCGCAGCCAAATTTTGTCCATTGCGGATAAAAAAATGCAGGACCTGAATGCCCACGACCGCGAAGCCGCCGCCCGCATGATTGCCGGCTCTGCTGTTTCCATGGGCCTAGAAGTGATTGAAGATTAAAACATAAAGGGATTTTTATGGCAAAATTAGCAAAACGTGTGGCCGCCACTTTGCAGGCTGTTGACACCGCCAAGGTTTACGGTTTGGACGAGGCCTTGCAGATTTTAAAGGACAACAGCAACGTCAAGTTCGATGAAACCATCGAAATGGCCTTGATGCTGGGCGTGGATCCGCGCAAAGCCAATGAAAACATCCGCGGGATGCTTACCCTGCCCCACGGAAAAGGGGGGAAACAAGCCCGTGTGGCCGTGTTTGCCCGTGGTGCCAAGGCCGAAGAGGCCAAAGCTGCCGGCGCCGATATCATTGGCGCAGAAGATTTGGTTGAAATCATCCAGGGCGGCACCATTGACTTTGACGTGTGCATTGCCACGCCGGACATGATGGCTTTGGTGGGACGTCTGGGAAAAATTCTGGGAACCAAGGGCCTGATGCCCAACCCCAAACTGGGCACCGTGACCATGAATGTGACCCAAGCTGTTGCCGATGCCAAGGCCGGTCAGGTGGAATACCGCACGGAAAAAACAGGGATTATCCATGCCCCGTTCGGAAAAGTCAGCTTTGATTTGGTGAAACTTCGTGAAAATTTTCAGGCTCTCTACGATGTTATTCAACGGGCCAAACCTGCCGACATGAAGGGCACGTACATTAAAAAAATGACCCTCTCTTCCACCATGGGTGTGGGCCTGACGGTGAAAGTTTAACCGTTCGGATTTTTCCATAATCAAAGGATCCCCGCGCGATGCGGGGATTTTTTTTAAGGTTTTACAGTGTTTTCAATTTCTTTTCGTGTTGAATCGAAAACACGGCTGGCACAGTCATGCCCCGTTGTTTATATGTAAGAGGCTTGCTCTGAAAAAAAAGGAAAACCACGCCATGAAAATCCTCTTTGCTTTCGTGATCCTTGTTTTGAACAGTTCTTTGGCTTTGGCGGAAAATCCCCCTGCTAAGGCTACACCATCAGAATTTTTACCCACCATCCCCAACACAACAAAGCCTGAGGGTCCTGCCCCCAAGGGCATGGTCTGGATTCCGGGCGGCGAATTTTCCATGGGCGCGGCGCATCCCCACGGCATCGATCACAATGATGTGGGGATGCAGACCACACATGATTCCCGCCCCATTCACCGCGTTTATGTCGATGGGTTTTGGATGGATACAACCGAGGTCACCAATGCTGATTTTGCCAGATTTGTGAAGGCCACAGGCTATATCACCTTGGCGGAAAAAGCCCCCAAGGCCGAAGATTTCCCAGGGGCGCCCCCAGAAAATTTGGTGGCAGGGTCCGTTGTTTTTTATGCGCCCGAAAACCCTGTGCCCCTTAACGATCATCTTCAGTGGTGGCGTTATGTTCATGGCGCCAACTGGAAACACCCCACAGGGCCCGAGAGTTCCATCGTTGGAAAAGACAATGTTCCCGTTGTGCACGTGGCCTATCAGGATGCGCTGGCCTATGCAAAATGGGCAGGGAAACGCCTGCCCACCGAGGCCGAGTGGGAATTTGCCGCAAGGGGGGGGCTAACGGGTAAGCTGTATGCTTGGGGTGATGACTTTGCCCAACCCAAAAAACAATGGATGGCCAACACCCACCAGGGAAATTTTCCCAACAAAGACACCGCAACCGATGGTTTTCATGGATTGGCCCCCGTTGCGCAATTCCCCCCCAACGGCTATGGCCTGTATGATGTGGCGGGCAATGTTTGGGAATGGGTCAGCGATTGGTACACGCCGGATTATTATCAAACGCTTGTCACGGCAGGTGGGGTGGCCAAAAATCCACAGGGGCCAGAAAAATCTTTTGATCCTGTTGAGATGGGCGTTGAAAAAAAGGTTCATCGGGGCGGATCTTTTTTGTGCACCAACCAGTATTGCTCCCGCTACATGGTAGGAACACGGGGCAAGGGTGAACCCTCCACCGGCACAAATCACTTGGGATTTCGGTGTGTTCGCAGCGCGAACATGCATTAAACCAGATGTTTTTTTCGTGACAATTGGGTTTTTTGTTTCCATAAAGGAGTATGAATGTCCCAAAGGAGGTTTTTATGTCCATAAAACGCAAATTTTTTGGGGCCCTTGTTGTCCTATTCTCCTTTCTTTTGCCGGTATCCGCGATGGCGCAGGAGGTTCTGCCCCGCCCAGATCAGCCGTTTAGGGGAAAAATTGAACGCCTTGCCAAGGATTCAAAGCCCGATTTTCCTCAGCCTTTTCAGGCCCCCAAAGGTTCCCCCAACGTTTTGTTGATCATGACCGATGATGTGGGTTTTGCGGCCTCCAGTCCGTTTGGTGGACCCATTGCCACACCCACATTGGATATGTTGGCCAAACATGGCTTGCGCTATACCCAGTTTCACACCACGGCCCTGTGTTCCCCCACCCGCGCGGCTCTGATTACAGGTCGTAACCACCACAGCGCCAATACGGGCGTGATTATGGAGGCAGGCACAGGGTATCCTGGCTATAACTCTCTGATGTCCAAAGCCAACGGCACCGTTGCCGAGGTGTTGAAGCAAAACGGTTACAGCACCGCTTGGTTTGGAAAAAACCATAACATTCCCGATTGGCAAAACAGCCAAGCCGGCCCCTTTGATTTGTGGCCCACAGGATTGGGATTTGAGTATTTTTATGGATTCATTGGCGGCGATGCCGATCAGTGGAGCACCCCCATTTATGAAGGCACAAAACCGATTCAGGCAGAGGAGCAGCAAGGCAAAAACCCCATGCACTTCGACCAGCTGATGGCGGATAAGGCCATTACTTGGATTCGCACCCAAAATGCTATGGCGCCCGATAAGCCTTTCTTTGCGTATTACGCCCCTGGTACGGCCCATGCCCCCCATCATGCCCCGAAAGACTGGATTGCCAAATTCAAGGGGCAGTTTGATCAAGGTTGGGACAAAGTGCGCGAAGAGACCTTTGCCCGTCAAAAAGCCATGGGCATCATTCCTGCCAATGCCGTTTTGACACCACGCCCGAAAGAAATCCCCGCGTGGGATTCTTTGAGTGCGGATCAAAAACGCCTGTTTTCTCGGATGATGGAAGTCTATGCGGCGGCTCTGGCCCACGCAGATTACCAAATTGGTCGCGTCATTCAGTCCGTGGCGGATATGGGAAAACTGGACAACACCATGATTCTTTTCATTCAGGGTGATAACGGTGCCAGTGCCGAGGGTAGCCTGCAAGGTACCACCAACGAAAACGCCACGGCTTTTAATGGGATTCCAGAAAGCTTAGATTACTTGCTCTCCCAAATGGATAACTTGGGCAGTCCCCTGACCTATAACCATTACCCCGTGGGTTGGGCCCATGCCATGAACACCCCGTTCCAGTGGGCCAAGCAGGTCGCCTCCCACTTTGGCGGGACCCGCAATGGTTTGGTGATTTCTTGGCCGGATAAAATTAAGGATCAGGGCGCCATACGGCCCCAATTTCATCACGTGATTGATGTGTTGCCCACCATTTTACAGGCGGCCAATCTTTCTTTCCCCAAAGAAATCAACGGCGTTAAACAAAAGCCTGTTGAGGGAAAAAGTATAGTTTATACGTTTGATAACCCAAAAGCACCGTCGCACCGCACGACACAGTATTTTGAAATGACCGGCAATCGGGCGATTTATCATGAGGGATGGGTGGCCGCGACAACACCGCTGCGTTTGCCGTGGGTTCTTACGGGGGCTGGCTCTGAAACGTCTCCAGATGACTTTAAGTGGGAACTCTATAACGTTGCCAATGACTTCTCAGAGTCCAACGATTTGGCGGCCAGCCATCCCGAGAAACTGAAAGACATGCAGGCCATTTTTGATCAAGAGGCCAAAAAATTTGGCGTTTATCCTCTGGATTCCTCCGCGGCCACACGGTTGGATCCTGCCATTCGTCCCAGCCTGACCTTGGGTCGAACCTCTTTTGTGTACTATCCTGGCATGACGCGCATTTCCGAGGGAACGGCGCCCAATACCAAAAACAGATCCTACACCATAACCGCAGAGGTGACCTTGCCCAACAGTCCGGCCACCGGTATCCTTGCAACCATTGGGGGCAATTTTGGTGGTTGGGCGCTGTTGCTCAATGACGACGGGAAGCCAGAGTTTGCCTATGCTCTGTCGAATCAGCCAGAGCACAAGACCCGTATTGTTTCCGATACAGTGCTGTCTGCCGGCAAACACACAATCCGCTTTGACTTTGTTTATGATGGCGGTGGCCGTGGTCAAGGCGGGTTGGGGACGCTCTTCGTTGACGACAAAAAAGTGGCTGAGGGCCGGATCGTGCGCACCCTGCCCAATCGCTTATCTCTGGATGAAACGTTTGATGTAGGGGAAGACACGGGAAGCCCAATCCTGGAAGATTACGCAGACGCCATGCCGTACAAATTCACGGGGACACTGGAAAAGCTGACCATTGATTTAAAATAACGGAAACACTCATGATCTTGGGGGGAGGGGGGTGCATTATCCGATCCCCCCTGCTTGGGTCTGGAAAACCCTATAACAGGCCGTCTCCTCAGGATCGTCTCTGAGAGGAATCCCACCCGCAGATGGGATTGACAGGATAACGAGGATCCCTAAAACCGAAACCGTGCCCCGATCAGAGGGCCACTGAAATTCAAATCCTTCAACAGCGCATTATCCTCAAATTGCCATTCCAAATAACGGTACGTAAGGCCAACGTCTACGGACTGATTGATGCGGTAACCCACGCCGGCCATGACCTGCCAAGTTAAATCGCTATCCCCCGTGCCGATATCAACGTAATAAGGCAAATACCAGTTTTCATCGATGTTAACATCGCCTCTGGCCCCCACAATCCCGTCCAAAAGACCCGTGGAATCGGAAAATTGACGGCTTCGGTCATGAACACGAATATCCAATGTGGCATCCAAATTCGCATAACGCGCCCCTGCAAAGGGTTCCAGCTGAAAACGCTCTGTTTCCAAGGCCACATAGCCGATTACAGGGGTTAACACTAAGGATTTAAGATCGACGTTTGCATGGCCACTCAGGGTTTGATCATCGGGCAAAGTGATGTCCTTGCCATTTTCGGCCGATAAATTCAGGTGGAGAACATCCAGCGAGGCATGCCATTTGTTATAATAAACATGGCCCACCCCCATAAACCCAAAATCCAAATTTTCTATCAAATCAGAAAAGGCCACATCGATGTCACTGCCGCCGGAGGTTTCCCCGCCCACACCCGCCGCCCATAAATAAAGATCCGCGCCAAAGCTCCATGCTTTGGCAGGGTCCGTTACAGGGTTTTTCGTTTCTTCGGCCCATGCCCCATGGGAGACGATCGCCCCGCCCAAACACGTCACAAAGAAGGTATTCAAAAAACGATGGCGAAGGATTGTCATGGCAAGGGAATTTGATTTTCATAATAACGTTAATCCTTAATACGATAGTCTCACCTTGAGAGCAAGTGCGCACCGCGCGGCAGGTCTGTTCATTTCTGCCAGAACCTAACGATTCTGCGTCATTCCGGCCCAGCGAGCGATAGCGAGCGCCGAGGCGGAATCCAGCGCAAATGCCAAAACGCGAAGCGTTTTGTTCCTTAGTTTTCACACTACAAAGGCAAAAGGCTGCGCCTTTTGACAGTGGTGCTGGATACCGGATCAGCGGTCGCTGCGCTCCCTTGTCCGGTATGACGATGCACAGAAATGAACAGCCCTGCACCGCGCGGTTTGGCGCCGCCAACGGTAGCGTTATTACAGGCGATAAGTTCTGTGTGGAAACCTGCGCGGGTCTTTGCTAAGATGATTTTATCTAAAAACCGGTTAGAGAGGGCAAGAATGCGTCACATCGTACTGGATACAGAAACAACCGGTTTGGATCCGGCGCAGGGCCACCGTCTGGTGGAAATTGGCTGTGTGGAGGTTATCCATTATGTGCCAACCGGCAGGGTGTATCATCAATACATCAACCCAGAGCGGGATATCCCCCAAGGGGCCTTTGCGGTGCATGGGTTATCGGAATCGTTTTTGAAAAACCATCCCCCGTTTCGCCAGATTGCTGGGGATTTTCTGGCGTTCGTTGGCCAAGATCCTTTGGTGATTCATAATGCCAAGTTTGATATGCGTTTTTTAAACGCCGAGCTGATTAACCATGACCTAAGCCCCCTGCCTATGGAGCGTGCCATTGACACCGTGACGCTGGCGCGAAAAAAATTTCCTGGGGGCCGCGCCAGTTTGGATGCGCTGTGTCAACGCTTTGGCATTGATCTTTCAAAACGTGAAAAGCACGGGGCCCTGTTGGATGCCGAGCTGTTGGCGGATGTGTATTTAGAACTGATGGGGGGGCGCCAACCAGGCTTTGGCATGGCGGCAGAATCGTCCCAAAAGACGCAAGAGGGGCTTTCATCGGGAATCACGGCAGAGCGCCCCCTGAGGCCAGCGCGTCTTTTCAGCCCCACCGAGGCGGAGAAAGAGCGTCATGTTCCCTTTATTCAAAATCTGCGGGGGGCGGCGTGATGTCTTATCTTCTTTATGCCTTTATGGGGTTGACCATCCTGAGTTTGCTGCTGGGATTATCGTATTTTGTTCGCCCCTCTGAGGCAGCCCGCCTGAAATCCAACAAGATCATGCAGGCGCGTGTTTTGTTTCAGGCAGCGGCCCTGTTGTGTTTGGCCCTTTTGTTAATGCGCTAAGGTTTTATGTCTTCGCCCGATCCGGCTTTGCTGAGTCTTTTGGTGTGCCCTGAAACGCGGGGACCGCTGCGTTATGATGCCGATCATCAAGAACTCATCAGCCTGCAGGCCAAAGTGGCCTATCCCATTCGCCACGGCATCCCCATCATGCTGTGCGATGAAGCCAGAATGCTGACGGATGAAGAGCTGCAACGCTATGCTGTGACGGGCTGATATGTCCGAAGATCAGGACGATTCCCAGAAAACCGAAGACCCCTCGCAGAGGAAGCTGGAGCAGGCGAAGGAAAAAGGACAAACGGTTTCCTCTAAGGAATTGTCCCACTTTTTTATTCTGCTGGGCGGGGCGTTGTCCCTGATGATTGTGTTGCCGGATCTGGGGGCGCAATTAACGGATTTTATGGTGCCTTTTTTGGGGCGTGTTCATGATATGGATCTTTCGGCCGAGGGCCTGAGATCCATGTTCCTAGGCATCGTGCTGCGCGTGGGTATGGTCATGGGGCTGTTTGCGGTCCTGATGATGGTGGCGGGATTTTTGGGATCTTTTTTGCAACACGGATTTTTATTCAGCACACAAAGCATCACCCCATCATTGGATCGGATTTCGGTTTTTAAGGGGTTTAAGCGCATTTTCAGCATGAAATCCGTTATGGAACTGGCAAAAAATCTGGCCAAGCTTTTGATTATTGGGGCGATTGTCTCGTCGTTGGTGATTCCCCTTTTTGGGGAAGAGATTACCCTTTTGCCGACACTATCCTTGGGGGATCAAATGGTGTATTTGCGCCATTATGCCCTGCGGATTCTGGGGGGCGCTATGGGGGCCATGCTGGTGATTGCGGGGGCGGACTATGCCTTTCAATTTTTCCAATTTCGCAAAGAGATGCGAATGACCAAACAAGAGGTTAAGGAAGAATACCGACAAACCGAAGGGGATCCCAAGGTAAAATCGAAGCTCAAGCAAATCCGGCGAGAGCGGGCCAGCAGACGGATGATGGCCAAGGTGAAGGATGCCACGGCCATCATCACCAACCCCACACACTATGCTATTGCCATTGTTTATGACCAAAACAGCGCCGCCGCCCCCATTGTGGTGGCCAAGGGGGTTGATGCCGTGGCCATGAAAATCAGGGAGGAGGCCAAAAAATATGACATCCCTCTGGTGGAGAATCCCCCCTTGGCCCGCGCCCTTTATCAGGTGGATCTGGATGAAGAAATCCCCTTTGAACATTACGAAGCTGTGGCCAAAGTGGTTTCCTATGTTTTTGGCCTGAAAAAGAAAAAGCGTTAAGGGGGTAATGGCACGCGGGCGCTGGCAGGGCTGTTCATTTCTGACAAAACCTAACGATTCTGCGTCATTCCGGCCCAGCGAGCGATAGCGAGCGCCGAGCCGGAACCCAGCGCAAATGCCAAAACGCGAAGCGTTTTGTTCCTTGTTTAAAAAAATATATCGGCAAAAGGCTGCGCCTTTTGACAGTGGCGCTGGATACCGGATCAGCGCTCGCTGCGCTCCCTTGTCCGGTATGACGATGCATAGACATGAATAGCCCTGCGGGCGTTGGTGCGTCTCTTGAAGTTATGAGGATATCTTGTATAGTGATTGTCCCTTAAAAAAACGCATTAAGAAAGATCGCTATCATGACAGCCAAAACCCTGTTTCAAAAAATTTGGGATGATCATTTGGTGGATCGCACGGGGGATGCGTGTTTGCTGTATATCGACCGTCATTTGATTCACGAGGTGACCAGCCCCCAAGCGTTTGAGGGTCTGCGTCAATCCAAACGGCGTGTGCGTCACCCTGAAATGACGCTGGCGGTGGCGGATCACAATGTTCCCACAGAAAATCGCGCGGCGGGGATTGCTGATGCCGAATCCCGATTGCAGGTGGATACGCTGGAGAAAAATTGTCATGATTTTGGTGTGACGTACTATCCGCTGGATGATGTGCGTCAGGGGATTGTGCACGTGGTGGGGCCTGAACAGGGGTTGACGTTGCCAGGATCCACCATTGTTTGCGGGGATTCCCATACCTCAACCCATGGGGCTTTTGGGGCGCTGGCGTTTGGTATTGGCACATCTGAGGTTGAGCATGTTCTGGCCACGCAAACCCTGATTCAGCGTCCGGCAAAATCCATGCGCGTGACGGTGAGCGGATCGTTGAAATCTGGTGTGGGTCCCAAGGATATCATTCTGGCCATCATTGCCAAAATCGGCACAGCAGGGGGCACGGGTTATGTGATTGAATATGCTGGTGATGCCATCACGTCTCTTTCCATGGAAGGCCGCATGACCATCTGCAACATGTCCATCGAGGCCGGAGCCCGCGCTGGCATGATTGCGCCAGATGATGTGACGTTTGACTATCTGCGGGGTCGTCCTTTGGCCCCCAAGGGCGCCGTGTGGGAGCAAGCCGTGTCCTATTGGAAGACACTCAAAACCGATGACGGCGCAACCTTTGATAAAGAGGTTGTCATCGACGGCGCGTCTCTTGAACCCTTTGTGACGTGGGGCACCAGTCCAGAGGATGCCTTGCCCATCACGGGCCGCGTCCCCACGCTGGATGAGGCCAGAGATGATGCCCATCGTCAGTCGCTGGAAAGAACATTGGCCTATATGGGTCTGAAAGGCGGGGAAGCCATCACCGATATTGCCATTGATACGGTGTTTATTGGATCATGCACAAATTCGCGGATTGAGGATTTGCGCGATGTGGCCCGTTTGGTTCAGGGGAAAAAGGTTAAAGCAGGACTTCGGGCTATGATCGTCCCAGGCTCGGGTTTGGTGCGAGAGCATGCCGAAGCCGAAGGTCTGGATCAGATTTTTAAAGACGCTGGCTTTGACTGGCGGGAACCAGGATGTTCCATGTGTCTGGCTATGAATGCGGATCGGTTGAGCCCTAAGGAACGCTGCGCCTCAACATCAAATCGGAATTTTGAGGGACGGCAGGGCAGGGAAGGGCGCACCCACCTGATGAGTCCCATCATGGCCGCTTCTGCGGCTTTGACAGGGCACCTGACGGATGTGCGGAGTTTCCTATAGTGGGTTTGCCGCCGCTGGCTTTGTACATTCACTGGCCGTTTTGCGCCAAAAAATGCCCGTACTGCGATTATAACAGCTATGCTGTGGGTTGGCATGCTCACGAGGCTGCCCTTTGGGCCAAGGCCTATATCCGCGCACTGGAAACCTTGGTCAGCGAGTATCCTCAGCATTGCTTAGATACCGTTTTTTTCGGGGGCGGAACGCCATCCCAAATGCCCCTTTCGGTTTTGGCATCCCTTTTATCCGCCATTCATGATCTGTTTCCCGCACGGGCGGATGCCGTGGAAATGACGCTGGAGGCCAACCCCCGCGACATCAGCAAAACATTACTAAAAAGCTATTATGATTTAGGAATCAACAGGATATCGCTGGGTGTTCAATCTTTTGATGATGATGAATTGATGTTTTTGGGGCGGGATCACAATGCCAAGGTCGCCAGAGACGCCCTAGATGCGGTGGCCACGGTGTTTGATCGTTATTCGATAGATCTGATGTATGGTTTGCCCCATCATACTCCGGCCTTGTGGCAGGGGCGACTTGAGGACGCTTTATCCCTAGGCACCCGTCATCTTTCGCTCTATCAACTCACCATTGAACCGGAAACAGGGTTTTATCGTCCATTTCAGCGTGGTGACTATAAATTACCAGAAAACAGTGTATTGTCAGATTTATTTAATACAACACATGAACTTTGTGCGGACAGAGGATTGTTGGGATATGAAATTTCCAGCTTTGCGGTTTCGGGTCAGGAATGTCGGCACAATCTGCATTATTGGCATTATAACAGTTATTTTGGTATCGGCCCGGGCAGCCATGGCCGCGTGCATCACAATGGGCAGACCCACGCGCTGGCCAGCATGAAAAATCCGGCCGCCTGGCGGGAGGGGATTCTGAATGAAGGGATAGGGGTGGTTGAAAAAACCCCGCTTACCCCATCAGAGGCTGCGCTGGAGCGTTTGTATATGGGGCTGCGCCTGCGGGATGGGATACACCGTTCGGTGTTTCAGGATTTGCAAAACGGGGGTTATATTGATCTGGCGGCTTATCAGGCTTTGTGCGCCCAAGGTATGATGGCAGAGGGGCGGGAAACGGTTTTTTTAACGGACAAAGGGCGCCTGCGTCTGGATGGGGTGGTGGTGGATTTGATCAGGCTGTAACGTTGTTGCGATGCCGAAACGGTTTGGGAGTCATTTATAACAGACCGCCCAATTGACGGAACGAGGTAAACTGCTCGCCCTTGGTGACAATAATGTGGTCATGCAGTTTGATATGCACCGATTTCAGGGCGCGGTTGACATCTTCGGTATACTTAATGTCCGCATGGGATGGGGTGGGATCCCCGCCTGGGTGATTATGAACCATAATCACGGCACTGGCGGAGAGTTCTAGGGCCCGCTTCACAACCTCGCGCGGGAAAATGGGCACGCTGTTGACGGTGCCGCGTTGATGCACTTCATCCCGAATGACGTGATTTTTGTTGTTTAGGAAAATCAGGCGAAACTCTTCTTCGGTTTTATGCCCCATCACAGCGCGGCAATAATTTACGACATGGTCCCAGTGGGACAAAACGGGGGTTTCTTTCATCTCGTGCTGTAAAATTTTGATACAGGCAACATGGACCGCCCGCAGGACGCTTTGGGCGGCGGGGCCTATGCTTTTGAAGGCGGCAAAGTCTTCGGGTCTGGCCCGAATGACATCCGCAAAGGTGCCAAAATGGGCGATGAGGGCTTTGGCCAGTGGCTTCACATCCGACCTAGGCAGGGCGCCGAACAACAGGAGTTCCAAAAGTTCATAATCCGCCATCCCGTGGCCATCGGTGTCCAGAAAACGTTGGCGCAGACGTTGCCGGTGGCCGTGGTAATGGGGGGCAGGGGATTCTGTATCCGGCATGAACAATCCCGTGGTGGTTAAAAGGGTTCAACGCGCAGCAGTTTGGGATCATCACACAAAATGTCCAGAGCGCGAATTTCAGAAAGGGTTTTCTGAATGACAGATTCTTGGCATTCGTGGGTGGTTAAGATCAGGGGGACGATGCCTTGGTGATACTCGGCCTCGGGCTGTTTCAGACTGCGGATGGACACACCATGATCGGCCAAAATCCGCGCGACATGAGACACAGCCCCCGCCACATCCCGCAGCATAAAGCGGACATAATACCGGCAGGTATAGGTGTCCATGGATTCGGGTTTGGCCTGAATCAGATCCCTGACAGAGACTTTAAAGGGATAAACATGCCGATGATTGGCCAAATCAATCAGATCGGCCATAATGGCAGAGGCGGTTGGATCCCCGCCCGCGCCCCGTCCGGTGACCATGATTTCGCCCAGAAAATCCCCCTTAAACAAAACCCCGTTAAACACATCATCCACGTGGGCCAAGGGAATGTGGTTCGGGATCAGGGCAGGGTAAACAGCCTGATGCAAAATGCCGCGATGGTAACGGGCTTTGGCAATCAGTTTAATGACGTATCCGATGTCTTCGGCGGCGGCAACATCGGCGGCGGATAGGCCGCGGATGCCCTCGACATAAAGGTTATTCACATCGGGCACAACGCCGTAAGCCATGCTGGACAGCAGGGCAAGTTTCTGGGCCGTATCAATGCCGTCAATATCAAAAGAGGGATCGGCTTCGGCATAGCCGAGACGTTTGGCCTCTTCCAAAACATCCTCAAACGATGCCCCTGTTTTGGCCATGGTGGTTAGGATATAATTGCAGGTGCCATTTAAAATCCCATACAGGGATTCGATGGTGTTGGCGCTGGAGCCCTCCCGCAGCATTTTCAAAATGGGGATCCCGCCGGCCACGGCGGCTTCGTAGCATAGGCTCAGACCCTTGGTTTCGGCCTGCATCGCCAAGGCAACGCCGTGGTGGGCCATCATGGCCTTGTTGGCGGTCACAACAGATTTCCCGTTGGCCAGGGCAGTTTGGCAGACATCCAGCGCAATGCCGTTTTGTCCCCCCACCATTTCCACCACAACATCCACGCGGGGGTCTCTGGCCAAAGCCAAAGGATCATCATGCCACGTATAGGCAGAAACATCCGCATGGCGGTGCCGCGTTCGATCTCTGGCAGAAACAGCAATAATTTGAATGGGATGGTCGCAAATTTTTCGCAGCAAATCGGTTTGGGTTTGTAGGATGCTCACCACGCTGCACCCGACAGTTCCCAAGCCGACTAAGCCCACACGAAGGGGGTTTTTCATAAAGGGTTGCCTGAATTTCTCCTTGTCATGCCGTAGAAAAGCATTTTTTGGGGCAATTCGCAAGGCTGAGACGGCAGAACGCAAAACGCGCCCAAACATCAATTCAGATGGGGGCGCGTTTTGGTCATTTTAGATGGGTTTAGGTCTGGTTGATCAATTCTTCCAACATCTGATCTGCCGTGCTGATGACACGGGTGGCGGCGGAATAGGATCGTTGGGTAACGATCATGTTGGAGAATTCCTCGGCAATATCCACCGTAGAGGCTTCTTTAGACGATGAAACAATCCCCCCTGCTGACGCGGTGCCAGCTTGGCGCAGAATAAATTCCCCCGCCCGTTCCGTTTGGGAATAGGCATTGCCCGCCCGTGGGGCCAACCCGTCCGTGTTGGCAAAAGATACGATGGGAATTTGGTACAAAGGTTGTGTTTGACCGTTATCAAAAATGGCCGTGACAATTCCCCGCGAATCGATATCAACCCCTGTATAGGATCCAAACGTCACCCCGTCCTGATTTAAGAAAGAGGTAAATAAGTTCGCATCATATTGGGTAATCCCTTCCGCGACATTGGGCACAGCGGTGTTGTTGAAACGTCCAAAATCAAATTTGACCACCTGATCGGCATCCGCACCTGAGGCACTGAAATCCATGACGATATCCAGCGTTTGGGTGTTGTTATTGTAAAGAGATCGGCCCGCAGGGGTGGTTGTGGAATCCCCAGGCTGGGATGGATCAATAATATCTTTTAACGTTCCATCCGCATTGAAGTTAAAAATCAGGTAATCAAAATAATCCCCACCCGCAGCATCACTGCTATACTTGGCGGCACTGCTAAGTTTATTGGCCCCCACCGATATGGCTGAGGGTGTGCCGCCGAAAAAGGTGGAGAGATCGGGGGCTGAGGATAAATCTATCCCACTAATGGAATCGTTTCGATCGGTTGTATAAAACTCCAGCTGATTGGGGGTGACATCATCATTAATGCGCATCTGAACGCGAGGGTTGATGGCATTGATGGTGGTCATGAGATCGCTGACATCATCGGTTGCCCCCAAAGTAAGGGCAGGGATGGTGACTGTTGTGGTGGCGCCAGTTGTGGCATTGGTGAGGGTGAGGGAGAAGCTTTCCCCCGTCACACCCGCAGGCAATGCTGTTGTTGACGTTAAGGGTGTTGCCGAAGCGGTTCTGAAAATATAGGGGCTTGTTGATGTCAAATCACCGATATTGGTACCTGTGACATCACGGACATCAACGATGGATCCGCGGGTGGGATCCGTGCTCATAGTCATATGCCATTGGTTGTTGGCGACTTTGGTCCATGCCACCCGTAAACTTTGGGATTGGCCCAAGCTGTCAAAGACAACAAAGTCTGTGGCGCTGACGGATCTGGGATCATTGGCCTCCCCTGTGGGGTTAATGGTGGATGAGGAGGGCAGGTTAATCCCCATTTCAACGCTGCTTGTCGCCTTGGGTTGTCCTGTGATCTGGGCAATGTTGATGGTTTCCAAGCTGACCAAGGATGTGTTGTTGGTGGGCAAATCGCCGTCTTGGTCCAGTGGCCATCCCTGCAGATAATACCCTGCTGTATTGACCAGATTCCCGTTTTTATCGGGTTTGAATTGGCCCGCGCGGGTATACAAATACTCATCACCAACCCCTGGGGTGGGGGTTTCATTGACCACAAACATCCCATTGCCCGATATGGCAATATCGGTTTTGTTCAGGCTGGATTCCAGCAATCCCTGCTGAGAGATTTGATTGGCGATGGATGTTCTGACCCCCCCCGCTGAGTGGCGGGTGGTGGTGGTTTGGGTCACAAAGGTACTGAACGCTGTTTCCACGCGCTTGTACCCTGTGGTTCCCACGTTGGCAATGTTATCGGCGATGGTGGAGAGTCGCTGGGACTGTCCGTTTAGACCTGAAACACCGGCAAATAAAGCTCCGAATACACCACTCATAACGTGTTCTCCTTGTTTGGTTTTTGATTTAAGATTTGGATATGGAAATGATTTTGTCCTCGGCAATGGGAACGCCGTTGACATTCAGCATGATTTTTCCCCCTTCGACCCCCGCACTGTTCACCATCCCTGTGGTGGTGGTTTCTAGGGCAGTGGTTGTTTGATCGTTGGGGCCGTTCCCTGTTTGGGTGACACCAACCGCCCTGAGGGTGTATTGGCCTGCGGGCATGGGGAGACCTTGGGTGTTTTTTCCATCCCAAGTGACGGTTTTTAGGCCTGCTTCCCCTGATAAGGCATCCAGCGTTCGCACCACTTTTCCCTTGTTATCCAAAATGGTGATTTTGGCGTTGGTGTATTTTTTATCGTTGGTATAGGTAAAGGTGCTGGGGGTTGTGTCATCCCCCCGCACCAATTTGTCGCTTTTGATGGAAACCATTTGACCGATATAAGACGCGGATTCGCGGAGCAGTCCCGACGTCTGGTTTCCAGAAATGGTTTCCAGAAGCGTATTGGATTTGATGTTTTGTTCGATCCCCGCAAATTGCACCAACTGGTTGGTGAATTCGCTGGCATCCATGGGTTCCATGGGGTCTTGGTTTTTCATTTGTGTGACCAGCAATTTTAAAAACTGGTCAAAATTGTTCCCAAAGGTGGTTTTGTCCTTGGCGGTGCCTGATGTTGGCGTGCTGGGTGTGGTATTCGTAAGGGCGGCGGTGGTTGTCATAACAATGTCCTAGGCGTGGATATCAAGGGCTTGATTGGGATTATAGGATAGGGGCCGCATGGCGACGGTTTTCACGTCGGGGTCGGCCTGAACAGAGCGGCCCTTTAAGTCTGCGACTTTTTGTTCAAACGCTTGGCGTTGGTCGTGATAGGCAAAGGACAATCCCCCCTGTCCCATTTTCAGTCCAGCCTGTTGCAACATGTCCTGTAGGGAAGACGCATCGCGGCGCAGCCAGTCGTAGGTGTCTTGTCGGTCGGTGCCGATGACGGCATTGACGGTGCCATCCTGCGCGATATCCATGGCGACATCCACGGTGCCGAGGCGCTCGGGGCTCATTTTAATCCGAATTTGGGTGTTTTCATCATCCATGCCCTTTTTGATGGTCATGGCCAGATTTTCGCGGGCATGTTGGGTTTCCATGGGCGTTAAAGTCGCCGCCTGATGAAATGCCATCATCCGCTGAGAAGACCCTGCCGTGGTGTCCATCATTGGGGACAGCGGCTGAGACAAAGAGGCCGTTGGCATAGAGAGCGGCCCATTTTCCGCCAAAGGGGTGTCCTGACGATGCGGGGTGCCAAACCCTTCCACTTTCAAGGGGGAGGCATCAGCCACCGTTGAAAACTCAAGCGCCTTGACGGGATCAGAGGTGTTTTGGGGGGCATCATCAAAGCTGGCCAAGCGCACGGGGGTGGTGTCTTTGGGAGTATCATTCACCGCTGCGACGTCTTGTGAGACAGGGGAGGCGGTCAGAGCAGGCTTTTTCTTGGTGTCTTCTGCTGGCAAAGCGGCGGGGGTTTTTATGGGCAGGGATTCAGCCTGGGCCAGAACGGTTGCGGGCTGTTGAGAGACACTCAGCGCCTCACCCTGATGGGCGGGGGTTAAGTTTGGCAAAGGGGCGGTTAAAGGGCGGTCCGTCCCAGATAATCTTTGGTTGTCGGCCACCTGCATGGGGGCCTTCAGGCTGGCCATGGCGTTCAGGGCGGTGTCCAAGTCCTCTGGCGTTGTGGGCATAGAGGCGGCAGGGGCGGAGGTATCCGATTTTCCAGAGAGAGCAGCAAGAGGGAGCTTGGCAGAAGCTGTAGGATCTACCGACGCCACGGAGGCTTTTTCATCAAGGGGGGAGGGCATTTCTGTCAGGGCCTCAGGCTGCGGGGGTTGATACCCTTTAAGCGCAGCAAGAGGAACCGGCGAAAGATGGTCATCCTGCGTTTTTTCCACCAAAGCCTTCACGTCATTGTGAACGGGTACAAAATGGGGCAAAGCGGCAGGAACGAAAGGCAGCGGGCCCGTCAAAGAAGGGGTCCCAAGGTCGTTTTGTGAGTTTGCTTGTTTTAGGGGATCCAAATCCGTGCTGTTTTCATCCAGACGGTTTTCAGAGGGCTTATTTTGAAAGGGGAGTCCCAAGATGGCCTGAGCATCCAAAAGGGAAGATTCCATGTGAAGATCGGATCCCTCTGTAGGGGATTTTTGAAAATCAAGAATCGGTAGGGATACAGGAAAAAGGAAAGGAAGAAAGGGGGCCGTGCCTTCGGTGGATTCCGAAGGGGTTTCGGCCAGATCCATCGCGCTGTTGTGAGAAAAACCACCTAAGACATCCCCTAGGATGCTGCCGAAGGTTTCTTTGGCATCGCCCGTTGTTTGGCCAAACAGGCTGAGCATACCCGTGTCTTGACCTGACAGGCCTTCGGTTGTTAGCGATGAAAGAGGGTTGGACCCTATCATGATCTGATCACTTTCGTGTGTGTTGGTTTCCCTTATGCAAACAGTGGGCCAAAAAAAGGCTTGCTTTTTTCACGCAATACATTTAAAATGTAAAATATTCCAAAGGGCTTGGCTGACAATGATTTTTAATGAGGATACATCGGCCTTGGCTTTGGCCACAGAGGATCCGCTGTTGGGGCGAGAGCTGGGGTTTCACCTTTTGACATGCAGTTTAGAGGACGTTAGGGCCCATTTTGATGCGACGTTTCAAAAGGTGGGGGTGCTTGGCGCGTGTGGCTATAGCCCTGAAACAATAGCGCCCTTTGAGCGTGCCCTGGTGTTCATTCTGCTGGAGCTGCGTGTGCGTGGCTATGAAGCGGATTACAATGGAAACGTTTACAAAAGTCCCTTTATTGTGCCGATTCCCGAAGATTATCCATCCGAGCGAGAGCGTCAAAAGTATCGTTTGCGCAGTATGGAACCGGATTTTTTTCGCAGTCTTTATACCAAAACCCTGCAGGCCTTGCGCTCCAAAATTAAGCAAGAGAGCAAAGCCTAAGTCTAGCAACGACACCAACGGAAGGAAGATTTCACAATGTCCATGGTGGTTCCCCATTTTTCACCAGAAGGTCACAAGAGCGCAGCGCGTCAGGATGAATCGTTGCTGGATAAGCTGTTGCAGGAGCGGGGGCAAATCATACCCTCCCCCAAAGAGCGGCTGCAGGATATTTTGAATGTGTTTGGGGAAGACGAAGAGGGGGGCGTGGCTTCGCAGGCGTCCTTATAGCTGTCCTTTACAGGGTTATTCAGTAAACCCAACCAAATGTTTGTGTTTTTGGTGAGATGTGGGTTATAGGTGGTGTAAAAAAAGGGGTGCACCATGGGCGCAAAAGTGAAAAGG
>JBIIHL010000028.1:0-19017 GCA_044235825.1 Alphaproteobacteria bacterium
ACAAACCGCGTAAAGGTTTCATGTTGCCCTATGCGCAGCGTGGCTCCCACGGCCTTGGGGGCCATGACGGCGGCAAAAAAGGCGATGAAAAGACAAAAGGAGAAACGTAAAGCCATGTTATCATTATTGCGTCGGCGTTTTAACATTCCCTAAAATTTGACAGGGGGTCAAGAATGATATAGCGGTGGAGATGAATTATTTCTGTAATGTTGCTGAAACGTGATCCTTTATGCGCACCCGTTTTGCCCCCTCCCCCACTGGTTTTTTGCATTTGGGGGGGGCGCGTACCGCCCTGTTTAATTATTGTTTGGCCAAACATTATGGGGGGGCGTTTTTGCTGCGGATTGAGGATACGGACCGCGAACGTTCAACCGAAGCCGCCAAGGATGCCATTTTGGATGGATTAAACTGGTTGGGTCTGATGCCGGATGAACCCGCGGTGTATCAAGGCACGCGGGCGGCTCGTCATGCAGAGGTGGCCCATCAGCTGCTGGCCCAGGATCGCGCCTATCGGTGTTATGCAACGCCCGAGGAACTGGAAATCATGCGGGAAGAGGCCAAGGCCATGGGTCGCCCCGTCCCCTATGATCGCCGCTGGCGGGATGTCCCCGCGAAGGATCACCCAACGGATCGGCCTTTTGTGATTCGGCTAAAGGTCCCCCTGACCGGTGAAATGACGTTGTTTGATCATGTTCAGGGGGCTGTTAGCCTGCGCCATGATCATTTGGATGATATGGTTTTGCTGCGGGCGGATGGAACCCCAACGTATATGCTGGCTGTGGTTGTGGATGATCATGATATGGACATCACCCACATCATGCGGGGGGATGATCATTTGAACAATGCCTTTCGCCAGCGGGCGTTGTTTGATGCTCTGGATTGGACCATGCCAGAGCTGTACCATATTCCCCTGATTCACGGCCCTGATGGGGCGAAACTCTCTAAGCGTCACGGCGCTGTGGCCATTCAGGAGTATCGGGATCAGGGCATTGTGTCCGAAGCCATGATCAATGCCCTGCTGCGTTTGGGTTGGGGGCATGGGGATCAGGAGATTTTTTCCATCAGCGATGGTATTGCCCATTTTGATGGGCGTCATTTGGGGCGGGCACCTTCGCGTTTTGATCCGCAAAAACTTTTGTTTTTGAATGCGCACTGCCTGCGCACGTTGGATTTGTTTGATCGCCTGTATCCCCTGCTTCATCCCCAATATCCACAGGCCACCGAGTGTCAGTGGTCGTGGTTGCGCCAGATGTTACCGCACCTGACCCAGCGGGCGGAACGTTTGGGGGACGTGGTGGCCCTGTGCGGACCCTATCTGAGCCGGCCCCCAAAAGGCGAGGCATGGACCCCCGCCCACGCCGCCATGGCCAGCGATATCGCCCCCGTTTTGGAATCCCTGTCGCCGGATCAGTGGACGGAGGAGGGTCTGAGCCAAACCCTGAAAACCTGGGCCGCGTCCCATGGAAAAAAACTCTCTGACGTGGCCATGCCCCTGCGGATTGCCATGACGGGCAGCACGGCATCCCCCAGCGTGTTTGCGATTCTGTCGGTTTTGGGGCGGGACGAGGTTTTGGCGCGTCTTCAGTAACCCCCCTCCCCCATCGTTGTTATCAGGGCAGCGGATTCATATCCATGTGATCATCGGGCAGGTTATCCACGCTGGCTTCCCCGCAATACACCTGCAGGGTTTTTCCGCGGCCCCGACCGTCACCATCACCGCTGTTGGCCCATTTCAGGGCGATATGATACCGCGACAAATCCCAAAAGGGTTGTTCAGGAGAAATATGTTCTGGAAAAATAACATGCACGCCAACATCGGTGCCATCTTCGCACAGGCGAACGATATCGCGGTATTCCTCAAGAACAGAGGGATCATCCGCGGAAAAAGCAGGCCACGCCCCAAAAAGGGGCAGCAGTAAGCTAAGCCACGTTGTTTTCCAGCGTGTCGCTTTCCAGCGACCGCAACCGAGAGTCCGACGATTGAACATGATCCGCCACCGTTTTTTCCAAAACACTGATACGCTTGGCCAGCGCCAAAATCAAGTTGGCCATTTCTTTTTCGGCCTTTTGGGATGATTCCGGTGCGGGTTGATTTAAAATCAAATCCGATAACCACGCCCCCATGGTTTTATGGCTTTGATGCGCCAGCCGCTTGGCGGCCTGTTTGGCGTCTTCGGAAACGCCTTTAACGCTCCAAGGGGTGGTGAGGGCAGCAACCATGAGGATAACCAGACAATCGTTTTTATTATGAGGTCATACTTTAAACCAAAGTATGACCCCTAATCAACCCAAAACAGCGTTTGTTGCAATATTTTTTTGGCCAAGCTGGAAAGGGGCGGCAGATCCCCCCGAGGATACCAGTTGCCATCTGGGAAAGGTGTGTTTTTGTGGTGGGCTGAAAACACATCCATGCTCAGGGAAAAATGCGTAAATATATGACGCACAGCCCCGCAGGATTCCCAAAGTTCAGAATCCTGAGTAAAGGCCGAGGGGCCTTCCCATCCAAACGTGGGGGGTTCATAAAGACGGGGCAGCAGTCCCCCATCAGGACGCCGGCGCAGCCAGACGTGGCCGTTGTGATGCAAAACAAAGGCCTGTCCTGTGCGGTGGGGGCGCTCTTTTTTGGCCGCAAGGCGGGGAATGTCGTTGACGTTCCCCTGCGCCCAGCCCACACAGCCATCCCGCACGGGGCAGGTTAAACACGATGGATTTTTGGGGCGGCAGAGGGTGCGTCCCAAATCCATGACGGCCTGCCAGAAATCCCCCGGGCGGTCGTGCGGGACACAGGCGGCGGCAAAGGCCCGCAGGGCCGGTGTGGCCGGTGACACCACATCAGAAAACCCCATAATGCGGGATAACACCCGAACCCCATTGCCGTCCAGCGCCAGCGCGGGCTGCCCAAACACCATGGACGCCACAGCCCCCGCGGTATAATCCCCGATGCCTGGCAGGGCCTTTAACCCCTGCGCCGTGGTGGGCCAGTGTCCCTGATATTCAGACACCAACACGCGGGCCATGGCATGCAGGTTATGGGCCCGCCGATAATAGCCCAGACCCTGCCACGCCGCCAAAACGTCATCCAGCGGGGCGGCGGCCAGAGCGTGGGGGGTGGGAAAACGGGCCATGAAACGGGAAAAATACGGAATCACGGCGGCGATAGTGGTTTGTTGCAGCATGACCTCGCTGACCACCACGGCGTAGGGATCGGGATGCCCGCGCCAAGGCAGAACAATCCCCTGATCGTCATACCATGAAAGCAGAGCCTGCGCGAAAGAGATTGCATCCATCATGGTTTTACGGTAGGGAAAGACAAGGTGTTTTGTCTATAGTTTTACCCAAGGATCGTTTTATGAGCAAAGATTCCCCCGTTCTGGATAAAGAAAAAGCCCTGGGCCAAGCCCTGGCCCAAATTGAGAAATTTTATGGCAAGGGGTCCGTCATGCGGCTGGGCCAACAGCGGGCGCTGGATATCGAGGCTGTGCCCACGGGGTCCCTGTCCTTGGATTTGGCCCTTGGCATTGGCGGATTGCCCAAAGGACGGATTATTGAAATTTACGGCCCCGAAAGTTCAGGGAAAACCACCATGACCCTGCACATTGTGGCCGAGGCCCAGAAAAAGGGCGGCACCTGTGCCTTCATTGATGCGGAACATGCTTTGGATCCCGTTTATGCGGCCCGTTTGGGGGTGAATGTCAATGAATTGCTGGTGTCCCAGCCGGATACGGGGGAACAGGCGCTGGAAATTGCGGATACCCTCGTGCGTTCGGGCGCCGTGGATGTGGTGGTGGTGGACAGTGTGGCGGCGTTGGTGCCCAAGGCGGAAATCGAGGGCGATATGGGCGATTCCCACATGGGTCTGCAGGCCCGATTGATGAGCCAAGCCCTGCGTAAATTAACAGGGTCCATTTCCCGCACAAAATGTATGGTAATTTTCATTAACCAAATCCGCCAAAAAATCGGCGTGATGTTTGGCAATCCCGAAACCACCACGGGGGGGAATGCGTTGAAATTTTATGCCTCGGTCCGGTTGGACATCCGCCGCATTGGCGCGATTAAGGAAAAAGAGGCCATCATCGGCAACCAAACCCGCGTGAAAGTGGTCAAAAACAAAGTGGCCCCCCCGTTTCGTCAGGTGGAATTTGACATTATGTACGGGCGCGGCATTTCCCGCACGGGCGAGTTGATTGATCTGGGCGTTCAGGCCGGTTTTGTTGAAAAATCTGGCGCTTGGTATAACTACGGCCCCACCCGTTTGGGACAGGGCAAGGAAAACGCCAAGGAATACTTAACCGAAAACCCCAAAGTGGCCGAAGAAATCGAAAGAAAAATCCGCGCCACCGCCGGCAACCTGACGGACGCCATGTTAACCCAGCCCGATCAGGACGATCCCCAGCAACAGGGACAGGATACTGAGCCTTTGGAAGAGGCGTCGTTGGCGTAGGTATCGGCTATTAAGGTCACCCTCGCTCTATCAAAGAAAGATGTTTGTGTTCCCTCTCCCGCTTGCGGGGGAGGGGTAGGGAGGGGGTTTTTCCGAAATTTCGAAATTTTTTGGGTGTGTGGGATTTTTTGCATAAAAAAAGGGGGGTCTGAGGACCCCCCTGTAAGCATCGTTCAGATGCTAGAGACGACTGACGACTCAGTCGTCGTCGCCTTCGTCCTCGTCGACGGTGCCGCCGAGGGTGGTGCCGTCGTCGGTGGTGCCGCCGAGGGTGGTGCCGTCGTCGGTGGTGCCGTCGAGGAGTGTAGCATTTGACATGGGCTTGAACCACATGGGGAATGGAACCCTGTGTTCGACAACACAGGGGCTCGCAGGTGTTTCAACCTATCCTAAGAAGACGGGTTGGTCTCACCAAAAAGCCCCACCAGCATACTACAAAACAAAAAAAAATCAACCCCTTTTTTAACCCTTTTTTAAAAAAAATCCTTCCCCTACCCCGCCGGCCTGACCGTATAGGGATGCTGGTTTTGCCATGGGGCGGCAAAGGCCATCAGGGCGGGGTCCAGATTCACGGGCAAAACGATTTGGATGGTGATCAGATGATCCCCCATGGTGCCGCCTGCTTGGCGCAGGCCTTTGCCTTTCAGGCGAAACACGCGGTGGGAACTGGTGTGGGGGGGGATTTTTAACGATACCGGCCCTTGCAGGGTGGCGATGGTCAGGCGGGTGCCGATGATGGCCTCCCCCAGCGACAGGGGCAAAATCGCGTGCACATCCGCCCCCTGGATTTTCAGGGTGTCCTCTGTCACCACCACCCGCCCCATTAGGGGCCCGTCAGAGGTTGTCATTTTCAGCAAATCCCCATGCTTTGATCCCTTGGGCACAGAGATTTTCAGGGCCCTGCCCTCTTTCCAAAACACGGTGATTGTGTCCCCATCCTGACATTGCCGCGCCGATACGGGCACATCCAGATAGCGGGCCTCTGGCTCTACGGGGTTGGGGGCGCTCTTTTTGCGCATGAAGTGTGACCACAAAGAAGCTTCCTCTTTGGAAACAGGTTTGGGCTTTGGGGGCGGGGTTTTGGTTTTTTTGGGGGGCTCTTTGGCCTTGGGGGCCAACGTGGCATCATACAGGCGGCGTTTTTCCGGATGGCTCAGCGTTTCATAGGCCTGATTTAAAACCTGAAACCGCTCTGTGGACCCCTGCGGCGCATCGGGGTGGTGTTGACGCGCCAGACGGCGATACGCCTGTTTGATCGCATCGGCAGAGGCTTTGATGTTAACGTCCAAAACATCGTAATGGGTCTGCATGGTCACAGCCGATCTTTTTTAACCAAGGGACAGGTCCCAGCCCCCATCAGGGCCACGACCTGTCCAAAACGGGCATCCGTTTTTTATGGGTTGGCATCTCTTTTGGTCTTCACCGTCACAAATGCCATATCCACGGAATCCTGACGGGTGAAGGAACGATCAATGGTCACAATCCGATCCGCCCGAACCCCCAAGGATTCCATGAAAGAGGCCAAACGGTCCATACGGGACTGGGCAACCGCTCTGGCCGCGTTGGGCGTCCCCTTGGGCCCCATAGAGGCCGATCCGTAAAGGACAACGGTTTCTTCGGGTTTCAGGGCAGAAAGACGATCCTGAACATCCACCTTGCTCTGACGGGGCAAAGCGCTGCTGAAGGCAGGGAAGTCAACGCGCAGGGCCATGCTGAGGGCATCATAGCTTTTTTCCAGCATCTGACGGGTTTTCTGGCGACGCTCTTCATCCGACATCATCATTTTTGGGGGGGATTTTTTATGGATTTTCTTTTTGTGATAGGCCGACCGCTTTTTCACAGAGGGTTTGGCTTTGGCTTTGGGCTTGAGGGCTTTTTTCACCTGACTGGGGGCAGGAGCTTCGGCCTTGATGGGCTCTGGCGTCACCACAGGCATCATGACAGGGGCGGCGGGCGCTTCTTTTTTAATGAGGGCGGGTGCAGGGGTAGGCTGGACGACTTCAGGGGCTTTGGGGGCCTCTGGGGTTTTCACCTCAGCCGGTGCAGACAGAATGTTGGGTTGGGCCATCACAGGGTTTTGGGTGGCCTTTTCCTGTTTGGGTTCTGCGGGTATGTCAGATTCCATCAACTGGCTGGGCAAAACACGAACAGGGGCCGCGGTTTTGGGTTCGGGTGTTTTGACAATGGGGCGCTCTGGGGCTTGGGGCGCGGTTGGCTCTGTTTTCTGGGGGGGTATGCCAAACAGAGGTTCGGGCTTGCCCTGCGATGCGGTTAGGGGGGCTTGAGGTGAAGCCTCTGATGCGGCCGCGGGGGCTTTCTGATTTTGGGGCTGATCCTGATTTTGCGGTTGTTCCCCTGATTTTGGGGGCTGGTTGGTGAATCCAAACAGGGTATCTAATGATGGGTCCTCAGCCGCTCTTGCTGCGGGGGACAGAAACATCAACAAAGCGGCCAAAAAAGATATAAAATAAGGCATGATGAAATAATATCCTTTGAAGATAACTCTGACTATAAAAAAAAAGAATTAAAAAAAACCTTAGCAGGTTTGGCAAAAAAAGATAGGATTTTTTTTATATTCTCTCTTTCATGGTTTGCCGTGCTAAAGCATCAACAGATGCGGCAATCTTTGCATCCCCCATTGACGCGCCCGCGTGCTTTGATAATATCCTTGCCACCCTCAAGCGTGCTTGGGTTTTTCCCTAAAAAAGGCCCCAAAACATAAGGAACGGCTTTGATGACACATTTTCAAGAGTACATCGGTCTTTTGCCCCAAGATTCTCTGCACACGCAGCCCAGTTATCTTCGTCTTTATCGGGCGTATCTCTCTCAGGTTCCACCTGAGGATCTCAAAGGTATCTCTGCCACAACCCTACAGGATCATGTCGATGGTTTATGGACATTGATGCAGGACCGTCCTACGCATTCTGGTCCCCGTATCCATACCTATCACGTGGGCACCAGCCTGACGTGCATAAACATTGTGAATGATGACATGCCGTTTTTGGTGGATTCTGTGACGGCGGCCATTAACACCTTTGGGTATCCTGTTGAGCTGCTGATTCATCCGGTCTTGTCCGTCAAGCGCAGCGCATCGGGGCATTTGGAAGACATCGGCGAAACCCTGTCCGCTGGGGGATCCTTGGAATCCGTCATGCAGGTACATTTGCCATTTATCCCTGGGTCCAGCGATGTTACGGCCCTAGAAGGCGCCCTGCATCAGGTTTTGCAGCGCGTGAAAGAGGCCGTTTCTGACTGGAAACCCATGTGCGATCAGGCCAACGCGTCTGCCGATCACGTCATGGCCTCGCAAGGGGGCGGGGCTGAGGAAACCAAGCATTTTATCAGCTGGATGCTGGCCAATAACTTTACCTTTCTGGGGTATCGCAGCATGGACCTTGTGGAAGGGTCAGGGGGGGCTGTTGATCTGATCATCAATCACCAAAAAAGCTTAGGCGTCCTCAAAGACCCTGCCTATTCGTTGTTTGATATCCGTCGTTATGGGTCCCATTTGCCTGACGCCATTGTGGATTTTCTTCGTGATGGATCCCGCACCATTCATTTTGGGAAATCGTCCCATAAATCCCAAGTCCACCGCGCTACATCTATGGACGTGGTCAGCGTTAAGCGGTTTCATCCCGATGGCCAAGTGGCTGGGGAAGAGCGCTTTGTGGGCCTTTTTACGTCTCAATCTTATTACGCGGCGCCTGAAACGGTGCCGATTTTGCGAAAAAAGGTCCAGCACGTTATCGAAAAAGCCCAAATGGACCCAAGCAGTCACAACGGTAAGGCTCTGCTGCACGTCATTCGCACATTTCCCAGAGACGAGCTGTATCAAATCTCAGCGGATGATTTGTTCACCATGGTCCTTGGGATTTTGAATCTTCAGGAAAGACAAAGGGTGTCCCTCTTTTTAAGAGAGGATGTCTTCAAACGCTTTATCGCCGCCATCGTGTTCGTTCCCCATGATCGGTATAATTTAGAGGTGCGCAAAAAAATTGAATCCATCCTGTGTTCCACCTTTCACGGCCATTTGAAAACCAGCCATGTCGCGGTGGAGGAATCCATGCTCACCCGACTTTATTTTGTTATCGAAACGGACCCTTCCCACTGGCCATCTTACGATGTCAAAGCCATTGAAACAGAGCTGCAAAACGCGTCCCGTCGGTGGGTTGATAATTTGAAAATTTCTCTTTTATCGTCATCATCGCCGGAAAAAACCCACGATCTGCTGAAACATTACGGGGATGCTTTTCCCTTAAGTTATACAGACACATTCTCCGCCAAAGACGCCATTGACGATATCTTCAGACTAGAGACGCTTTACGACCAAGGGCAGCTGGATGTGCATCTGTATCGCCATGCCTATATGCAGCCCCATCATTTCCATGTGCGTCTTTATACCATTGATCATCCGTTGTCACTTTCAGAGATGCTGCCGGTTCTTGAATCCCTTGGTTTATCCGCTGTGACCGAGCAGGCCCACAACGTCCTGCCCACCCATCATGAAACCGGCTGCTGGATTCATGATCTAGAGGTTTATAAGTCTGACAAATATCCCATTGATATCAAATCAATAGAGGAAAATGTTAAATCTGCGATACAGGCCATTTGGCGACGGGAATGCGATCTGGATTCCCTGAATGGGTTTGTGGTTCGCTTGGGTTTGCCTTGGCGGGATGTGAATGTTCTTCGTGCCTATTTGAAATATCTGATGCAATCGGGTCATGCGGTTCAATACGCCACTGCCATTGATGTTTTGCATCAGAATGTGGAATTTGTGTCTTGTTTTATAAAACTTTTTTACTGCTATTTTGATCCAAAAGCTTTGCGTGAGGACACCGCAAAAGCTGAGCAGCAGCTTCGCGTGGTTCTTGAAAAGGTTACGGGGGTTTATGAGGATCGGGTTCTCTCGGCCTTAACGGTTGTGTTGCGGGCGACCCTGCGGACCAATTTTTTTCAGCGGGATGATAATAGCCAGCCTCGCTTGGCCTTGAGCTTTAAGATCCGCTCGACCGACATTCCTTTCTTGAAAGAGCCCCGTCCTTTTGCGGAAATTTTTGTTTATAACACTCAAATGGAATCGGTCCACCTGCGCGGCGGCCCTGTGGCCCGTGGGGGGATTCGCTGGTCCGAAAGGCCCGAGGATTACCGTCAGGAAGTTCTTGGCTTAATGAAGGCCCAGCTGGTGAAAAATGCCTTGATCGTGCCCACGGGGTCCAAGGGAGGCTTTATTGTCAAGCGCCCTGCCGATGCCACTCCGGAATCTTTAAAAACCGATGTTGAATCAGCGTATCAAACGATGATGCACGGGATGTTGGACATTACAGACAGCATTTCGGCGGATAAAACCCTTATTCATCCCCCCCACGTGGTGCGTCGGGATGGCGATGATCCCTATCTGGTTGTGGCGGCTGATAAGGGAACGGCGACGTTTTCTGATCTTGCCAACGGCTGCGCTCAGGCCCGTCATTTCTGGCTGGATGATGCTTTTGCCTCAGGCGGCAGTGTGGGCTATGATCATAAAGCCATGGGCATCACGGCCAAGGGCGGCTGGGAAGCTGTCAAACGCCATTTCCGTGAATTGGGACGGGATATCCAAACTCAAGATTTCACCGTGATCGGCGTTGGGGATATGTCGGGGGATGTGTTCGGCAATGGGATGTTGTTGTCCCCCCATATTCGCTTGCTTGGGGCGTTTAACCACCAGCATATTTTTGTGGATCCCAACCCCGATGTGGCCATCAGTTTTAAGGAACGCAAACGCCTGTTTGAAACCCCGCGCACACGCTGGACGGATTATCGGGCAGAGGCCCTATCCGCGGGCGGGCGCGTTTATGAACGCAATGTTAAGGAAATCACGCTAACCCCCGAAATCAAAGCCTGTTTTGGGATTAAAGATGATGTGGTGCATCCTGATTTTCTGATTCAGACCCTTTTGAAACATACTGTGGATTTGCTGTGGTTTGGGGGTATTGGGACGTTTATTCGCGCCCCCCATGAAACAGATAGGGACGTTATGGACAAAGCCAACGACAGTCTGCGTATTGCGGCTGGCGAAGTGCGGGCGTCGGTGATTGGAGAGGGGGCAAACCTCGGCATGACCCAAGCGGCCCGTGTTGCGGCGGCTTTGGCCGGTGTTAAGCTAAACACCGATGCCATCGACAATTCAGGGGGTGTGGATTGTTCCGATCATGAGGTCAACATCAAAATTTTGCTGACCGCCCCCGTGCGTCGCGGCGATATGACCTTGGCAGAGAGGAATGATCTTTTGGCCTCTATGACCGATGATGTTGCCCATTTGGTTCTTAGAAACAATTATTTACAAACGCAGGCCTTATCCTCGTTGGAATATCAGGGAACGGCTTTGGTTCATCCCCTAAAAAAACTCATGCGCCATCTTGAGGATCGAGGGCAGTTAAACCCCACGCTGGAGGGCTTGCCCACCGAGGCCACGTTGGATGCGCGGCTTGAGCAGGGTTTGGGTTTTGTGCGGCCAGAGCTTGCTGTCCTGCTGGCTCACAGCAAAATTGCTCTGAAAAAAGATCTGCAAGGCACCAATTTGCTGGAAGAAGAGCGCATGTTGGAGGACGTTGCCCTTTATTTTCCATCGCGCCTGCGGGAGCGTTTTTCAGAGGATATGAAAACCCATCCCCTGAAAAAAGACATCATCGCCACCTTTACCGCCAACAGCATGATCAATCGTATGGGGCCCCATTTTGCCTTTTCCATGCAACAGGGGGTGGGGTGTGAAATCTGCGATGTTGTGCGTGCGTATACCATCGTGCGGGAAGCGTTTCAGCTGCGTTCCCTGTGGCACGAGATTGAAGCGTTGGATAACAAAGTTTCCGCGGCCACGCAGCACAAAATGCTTTTTTACACAACGCGTTTGGCCAACAACGCCATTGTGTGGCTGTTGCGTCAGCACACCCAAGGCACTCTGGCGGTGACCGAATTGGTTAAAAAAATTCGTCCTTTGGTCCAAGAATGCAGCCGCATTTGGCCAGATATTTTGATCGGGGAAGAGCGTGCTGTTGTGGAAAACACCCAAAATGCCTTGATGGGGGAAAATGTTCCGGAAAGCTTAGCCCATCGCATTGCCATGCTGCGTCCCATGATGGGGGTTTTGGATGTGATTGCCTTGGCTGAGCAAGCTGGCGCGGACCTGTCCAGAGCGGCACAAACGTACATGGTTGTTTACGGGGCCCTTTCGTTGCATCAGGTGCATCATTTGCTGTCCCGTTTGCCATCCCCCACCTTGTGGGACCAACAGGCGCGGGATGCCCTGCGGGCCGATTTGTACGCGGCGCATCGGGATCTTTCGGCGCGGCTTTTGGCCCTGTCTGGCACCCCGCAACAGGCCCAAACGGCATGGATGGATCAAACAGAATCCCAAAGAAAACAGTTTTTGGGGATGCTGTCCCAGATGGACGAAGCCAATGTTCGCCTGTCCAATTTGGTTGTTTTGATGCGGTTTTTAAAAGCGATGGTGGGATAATCTGCCCCATGGGATTGCCAAGAAATGTGGGGTTTTGAATGCTGGATAAAACCTTTTCCCCTGCGGTGTTTGAGGGCAAACAATACGCCCGCTCCTTAAGCGCGAATGCCTTTGCGCTGCGGGGTGATGGGGATCCCTATACCATTATGATGCCCCCGCCCAATGTTACGGGGTCCCTGCATATGGGGCATGCGTTGACCTTTACGTTGCAGGATATTCTGGTGCGCTATCACCGCATGCGGGGTCGCGCCGTGTTGTGGCAGCCGGGGACCGATCACGCGGGCATTGCCACCCAAATGGTGGTTGAGCGTCAGCTGAATGCTGAGGGCACAACCCGCCAAGATCTGGGGCGCGATGCGTTTTTACGGCGGGTTTGGGCGTGGAAAGAAACCTCTGGCGGCACCATTGTTTCGCAATTAAAGCGTCTGGGGGCCTCTGCCGATTGGGCGCGGGAACGTTTTACGTTGGATGAGGGCCTAAGCCACGCGGTGCGGACCATTTTTGTGTCCATGTACCGTGATGGATTGATTTATAAGGACAAACGCCTCGTCAACTGGGACGTGAAACTGCAAACCGCTTTGTCAGATCTTGAGGTGGTGTCTCAAGACATTGACGGGGCCTATTATCATATCCATTACCCCTTTGTGGAGGGGGCGGGGTGCATCACTGTGGCCACCACGCGGCCGGAAACCTTGCTGGGGGATGTGGCGGTGGCGGTGCATCCCGATAATCCCAACTTGAAATTTGCCATTGGTCATCATTTGCGTTTGCCCCTAACGAATCGCATCATTCCCGTGATTGCCGATACGTACGCCGATCCTGAAAAAGGGACAGGGGCGGTGAAAATCACCCCCGCCCATGATTTTAATGATTTTGATGTGGGACGGCGGCATGGTTTGCCTTTGATCAATATTCTGAATGCCGATGGCACCCTGAACGATGCCGTGCCTGAGAGATTTCAGGGGATGGAGCGTTTCGCCGCCCGAAAGGCTGTGATTCAGGCCCTAGAAGACGAAGGGTTTTTGGTCAAAATCGAACCCACGCGTCACGCGGTCCCCTACGGCGATCGCTCGGGCACGGTGATTGAGCCGTTTTTAACAGAACAATGGTACGTCCGCGCGGATATTCTGGCCAAACCCGCCCTGCAAGCGGTGGAAGAAGGGATTGTGCGTTTTGTGCCCCCGTCGTGGAAAAACACATATGATCGGTGGCTGGAGGATATTCAACCTTGGTGCATTTCCCGTCAGCTGTGGTGGGGTCACCGCATCCCCGCGTGGTATGATGACACGGGCGCTGTTTACGTGGCAGAAACGCAGGCGGAAGCGGAAACCTTGGCCGGCGGCAAGCCCCTCACCCAAGATCCCGATGTTTTGGATACGTGGTTTTCTGCGGGATTGTGGCCGTTTTCTACCCTTGGCTGGCCCAGCATTCCCGATGATGTAAAGAGACATTATCCCACGTCCGTGCTGGTGACGGGGTTTGACATTATTTTCTTTTGGGTGGCCCGCATGATGATGATGGGGATTTATGCCAACGCCAAAGGGGGGGGGTATCATGACGCCCTGATGGCGGGTCAGGCTGTTCCCAAAGAGGCCTTGGCCGCCGCCGTGCCCTTTAAAGATGTCTATATTCACGCACTGGTGCGGGATAAAAACGGCCAGAAAATGTCAAAGTCCAAGGGCAATGTCGTGGATCCGCTGGAGCTAATGGATCGTTACGGCACGGATGCCCTGCGCTTTACTTTGGCGATTATGGCGGCCCAAGGGCGTGATGTGAAACTGGACACCGCCCGTATCGAGGGCTATCGCAACTTCGCCACCAAACTATGGAACGCCGCTCGTTTTGGGGAAATGAACGGGTGTGTGTGGGATGCCACCTTTGACCCGCAAACGGTGACATTGGATGAAAATCGGTGGATCATTGTTAAACTTACCGAAACCTTGGGCACCGTGCAAACCGCGCTGGAAACCTATGCCTTTGATGATGCTGCGCAGGCCCTATACGCCTTTGTGTGGCATGAATTTTGTGATTGGTACGTTGAACTGGCCAAAACAATTTTCCTGAAAAAGAAAGATCATCATCCCCTTGACCCTGAGGAAACCCAAAAAACCTTTGCATGGTGTTTAAAGCATATCCTGCAAATGCTGCATCCGTTGATGCCGTTTATTACGGATGAAATGGCGCAATCTTTGGGCCATACGGATCGTCCTTTGACGGTGGCGGTTTGGCCGAAGGCCATGGATCTTTCGGAAGATTTTATCGATGCGGCTTTGTTGGTAGAAAAATCCTTGAAACCAAGGATAGAAGGCCTGCGTTCGTTTCGGGGGTTATTGGGCTTTGCGCCGCAGGAAAAACTGGTTGTTTATGCACGTGCCGAAGACGCCATGCGTTATGCCAAGGACCATCTGTTGGCCATGGCAAACTGTGACATTACGTCAGAGGCTTTTCCCCAAAACGGATACAAAGTGCCCTACTCTTGGTTGCCAGAGGCTTTTCTTTATCTGCCCCCCACCACCGACATCGCCCCCATGAAAGAACGCTGGCACAAAAAAATCGATGAAACTCAAAAAGAACGCGCAGCCGTTCAGGGTCGTTTGAACAATGCTGGTTTTGTGGCCAAGGCGGGGGAAGAGGTTGTGGCGGAACACAAGGCACGTCTTGAGATCTTAGGGGCGAAAGAAAACGCCCTAAAATCCGCCATCGATGCGGTTGATGGGGGAATTGTTTGACACCCCCTTGCTAAGCCCAAGGTGCCATCGTAAAGTGGTATTCCTTATAGATAACAGGCTCAAACTATGACCGTTCTGATTTACACGAAAACAACATGCCCCTTTTGTGTGCGGGCCAAGGCCTTGCTGACGAAAAAGGGTGCGGCGTTTCAGGAAATTGAAATCACTGACAAGCCTGCCCTGCGCTCTGAGATGATTGAAAAGGCTAATGGGCGCACAACCGTGCCGCAAATTTTTATCAACGGTCAGCACATTGGTGGATGTGATGATTTGCACGCCCTAGAGGATCAGGGCAAGCTGGATGCGCTTTTGACGTCATGACAGGGCCAGAGCGTTTAGATTTACAGCCCGTTCGCGGGATGCGGGATTATGTGGGGATTGAGGGGGCGCATCTTCTCTCTCTGATCACGCTGTTTTGGGAACAGGTTTCGTTATTTGGCTATACCCCCTGCTTAACGCCCCTGCTCGAAGAGGCGGGGGTTTTTTCCCGCTCTTTGGGGGAAACCTCGGATGTGATCAGCAAGGAAATGTATACCCTGCTGGACCGCGGGGGGGATCCCTTGGTTTTGCGGCCCGAGGGTACAGCGGGCATCGTTCGGGCGCTGCTGTCCAACCGATTGCATCAGGATATGCCGGCCCATTTGGCCTATGCGGGGCCCATGTTTCGGTATGAACGCCCGCAAAAGGGCCGCCTGCGTCAATTTCATCAGGTGGGGGTTGAGCATTTTGGGGAGGCCTCGCCAGAGGCCGATGTGGAATCTCTGTTGTTATCGTGGCGGTATTTAACCGCGGTGGGCGTTGCAGAGGATGCCCGTTTGCACATCAACACGCTGGGGGATCCCGAAAGTCGCGCTGCCTTTCGCTGCGCCCTGATAGAGCATTTAACCCCCTTGGCAGATGCGCTGAGTGCCGACAGCCAGCGCCGTTTGCAAGCCAATCCGCTGCGGATTTTGGACAGCAAAGACCCCGCGGATCATCAGGCCCTAATCGGGGCGCCCGCTTTGCAGGATTTTTTAACCCCTGAGGCGCGGGCGCATTTTGATCGGGTGTGTGAGGGTCTCAGTGCCCTTATCATTCCCTTTGAAATCAATCCACGCATTGTTCGGGGGCTGGATTATTATGTTCACACCACGTTTGAATGGGTGCATGGGGGCTTGGGGGCCCAAGGAACCTTGCTGGCGGGGGGGCGTTATGATGGTCTGGTGAAAACCATGGGGGGGCCGGATCTGCCTGGTGTGGGATGGGCGGCGGGGGTCGAGCGTTTGATGCTGGCCACAGTCCCCCCCCGTGTTCAGGGCGTTTCTGTGGTGGTGATGCCAGAGGAAGGCTCCTCATCCTTTTATGCGCAGGCACTGGCGCAGGATTTCAGAAACGCCGACTTTTCCACCGTGGTGTGGGCAGAGGGATCTTTGAAAAAGCGCCTGAAAAAGGCCGCGCAGCGCAGCATCCCCCACGTGGTTTTTGTGGGGCAGGCGGATAGCGACGTGGGAACCTTAACGTTAAAAATGATGGAAACGGGGGATCAACATCAGCTGTCACGCCCAGCCGCGGTGACGTTTTTAAAGGGGGCGGCCTTATGATCAAAAGGGGTTTTGTTCTTTTTTTTGCCTTTTTGTTCATCATTCATGCGGGTGTTGCGGGGGCCGAGCCTAGTTTTGATACCCAAGTGCGCCAGTGGAACAATCAATTAACGGCCATGGATCGGGCCATTGCTAAAAACGAAGACGCCATCACGCCAGAACAAGCGAAAGCGTGGCGAGAGACCCTAAGAACCATCCGTGCCGATGCCAAAAAACAGGCGGATTTGGCCCTGTCCCAAAAAGAATCGCAAACCGATCTGTTATCGGCCTTGGGCCCCGATCCCCAAAAAGGGGAGCCGGTGGATTATCGGATCGAGGCCCAGCGGAAAAAACTGAAAAACACCATCGTTGAAATTGACAGCCGCAACAAACGCGCCACGTTGGCCTTGTCCAAGGCGCAGGAATTGATGAACCTGCTGGATGATCTGGAAAAAAAAGCCCTGCGCGATACGCTGCTGACGCATCTGGATTGGTCGACGTTTTCTTTTGATAGGTTTTTAACGGACGTTTCTGCGTTTTTCAATACGTTCGGCGCGTGGGATCGTGTGGCCATGGTGATTTTGGTCATGGCGATTTTGGGGTATATTCAAACGCAGTTGCCCCCTTTGTCACAGAAATTCATAGAAACGGTGGGGGCCCTGAACACGCGCCGTTTGTTTTATGGCTTGATATTGGCGATGATGACGTTTGCCCTTAGGGTCCATCTGTTTGGATCCCAGGGGTTTGTGCATGATGTGGGGTCTGTGGTGTTTACGCTGGCGCTGGCTGGTGTGATGTTGATTGTCCTAAAACCCCTTCGGTTTCGCGCCCCCAGCGGTGATGACGATGATTTTCACGCCGAAAAAAAAGCGGATCACACCTGGATTGGCAATGGCTTTTTGTTTTTGATGCGTTTGGCGCTGGTGTCTGTGTTTCCGGCGATTTTGCTGGGGTATGTGTCGCTGGCCGTGTATTTGGCGTTCAATGTGACGGTGACGTTGGTGGCCATGCTGTCTTTTGGGGTGTTGCGCCATGCGTTTTTATGGATCATGCGGCGCATGGTCAGTGGCCAAGAACAAAGCGCAGGTTCTGAAAAATCCGCCCTAGGGATTGTGATTTTAGAGCCCGTTTTGGCCCTGTTCCTGTTTATGGTGGCGTTGTCGTTTTGGGGTATGCCGCCTAAAAGTTTAGAAGCATGGATGGATCAATACGGCAGCGGTATAAAAATCGGGAATGTGACGTTTGATTTTCTAAATATTGGATCGGCCATTTCCATTTTCTTTATTCTTTATGTGGCCACACGGATTACGCAGTGGTTTTTTTCAGAGCGTGTTTTGCCCTATACCCGCGTGGATGGGGGGTTAAAAAATGCGGTTCATGCCTTAACCGGCTATGTGGGTGTGGGGATTGCTATCCTCTCGGGGATGAGTGCCTTGGGCCTGAATATGGAAAATCTGGCCATCGTTTTGGGGGCGTTGTCGGTGGGGATCGGTTTTGGGTTACAGGCCGTGACCAGCAATTTTATTTCAGGGATTATTTTGTTGTTTGAGCGCCCCATTCGCGTCGGCGATTGGATTGCCCTGGGCGAGCATCAGGGGGTGGTGCGCAAAATCCGCGTGCGGTCCACGGAAATTGAAACGTTTCAAAATGCCTCCATCATCGTGCCGAATTCCCAGTTGGTGACGGAAACGGTGACCAACTGGATGTTGCACGATACGGTGGCCCGTTTGGATATTACCGTGGGTGTGGCCTATGACAGCGATTTGAAACGTGTGAAGGACATTCTGATTGCCGCCGCCCAAGAGCATCCTGAGGTCCGCCGCAAACCCCAGCCCTTTGTGCTGCTCAAGGATTTTGGCGAGAGCGCCCTGCAGCTGGAACTGCGCTGTTTTGTCAAAAACGTCTTTTCTATGCAGGGGGTGGGCAGCGATATCCGAACACGGATTTATGAACAGTTTCAAAAGGATGGGATTGAAATCCCCTATCCCAAACGGTCCATTCATGTCACGGCCAGCACGCCAGAGGCAACAATTATCGGGGGGGCATGATGCCAGATGCGGTTTCTTTTTTGGTGGATTTGATCCGTTGTCCCAGCGTCACGCCGCAGGATGCGGGGACGCTGGATAGGATCACCGCGTGGTTGCAACCCATGGGCTTTACCTGTGTGCGGTTGCCCTTTGGACAGGGGCAAGACCGCGTGGATAACCTGTTCGCCCATCGCGGGGAAGGATCCCCCCATCTGTGCTTTGCGGGCCATGTGGATGTGGTGCCGACGGGGCCGCTGACGGATTGGATTCATCCCCCGTTTTCGGGGACGCAGGATCAGGGCAAAATCTGGGGCCGCGGGGCGGCGGATATGAAGGGGGCTATTGCCGCCTTTTTGGCTGCATTGCAGGATATGCCGAGTGACCATTCCGGCAAAATCAGCCTGCTGTTGACGGCGGATGAAGAGGGCCCCGGGATTCACGGCACCAAACCCGTGTTGTCGTGGTTAAAGGACCATCACCTGCTGCCCGATATGTGTCTGGTGGGGGAGCCCACCAGTGGAGACACGCTGGCCGATACCGTCAAAATCGGCCGTCGGGGCAGTTTGAATGCTATCATCACGGTTCATGGGACGCAGGGGCATGTGGCCTATCCCCATTTTGCCCATAACCCGCTGCATGATGCGGCGGCCATTTTGGGGATTCTTTTGGAAAAACCGCTGGATCAGGGGCACCCGCATTTTGATGCGTCCAATTTGGAAATCACCAGCGTGGATACGGGCAATGGGACCACCAACATCATTCCGCC
>JBIIHL010000066.1:0-6104 GCA_044235825.1 Alphaproteobacteria bacterium
TGTATTATGAAAACTAAGGAACAAAACGCTTCGCGTTTTGGCATTTGCGCTGGATTCCGGCTCGGCGCTCGCTATCGCTCGCTGGGCCGGAATGACGCAGAATCGTTAGGTTTTGGCAGAAATGAACAGCCTTGGGTCATGAGATATCATCATCCAAATCATTTAAAAGATCGTGCAGGGTGTAGGGAACAATCCCACTGTCTTCACCCGCGCTCAGGGCCTGACGCAGGGCGTTTCGTTTTGTTTCGTAGTCCTCTAAAAGACGCAGTCCCAAATGGACGGCATCGCTGGCGGTTGCATAGCGGCCGGTTTCGATCTGATGGGCGATAAATTGCTGAAAATGGGGATCAAGGATAATAGGGTTATGGTTTCCATCATGCATGGTTATGGGCCCTTTTTTAGGAAAAGTAGGTGTTTTTAAAATACGCCCTTTGGGATTTTAGAGCAAGATCATTGATTCGCATCCAATGCTTTGTTTTTGTTTTTTTATGATGTTTAAAAATAGGAGATTTTTTATGACCTTTCACGATGTTCGTTTTCCCACCGATATTTCCTTTGGCAGTTCGGGGGGGCCGGTGTTTTCCACGACGATTGTCAGTTCCTTTACGGGGTATGAACAGCGCAACATCAACTGGATGGATGCGCGGTGCCGTTATAATGTGGCCTACGGCGTGCGCAAGGCCCAGCAGCTGGAGGCCCTGCTGACCTTTTTTCGGGCGCGGCGGGGGCGCGGGTATGCCTTTCGGTATCAGGATTGGCAGGATTATCAATCCTGTTCGGTGACGGCCACCCCCGCCGCCACAGATCAGCTTTTGGGCACGGGCAATGGCACGCAAAAGGTGTTTACGCTGCAAAAAACCTATACATCAGGCACATACAGTTACGCTCGGCCCATCACCAAGCCGGTGGCGGGATCGGTTTTGGTGGCGGTGGCGGGGGTGGTTTTGCCGACATCGGGTTACAGCGTCAATGCCTTAACCGGTGAGATCACCCTAACCACCGCCCCCGCCAACGGGGCCAGCGTCACAGCGGGCTTTCGTTTTGATGTTCCCGCGCGGTTTGACATGGACGCCTTGGCCACATCGCTGGATCAGTACGGGCTGGGCTCGGCGCTGGACATTCGGGTGGTGGAGGTGGCGGAGTAGGGATTTCATCAGATTATTGATCCCAAGGCGGCATCTCGTTCATAGGCATATCTGCCAATCGGTCCAGAATCCCTTCGATGTCACGGCGAGCATGCAGCAGGGTGATGATCATAATGCCTTGCCCAGAGATTTGATAAATAACAATGTTGTCCCGCTGGTGCCATAAGAAAGGGTTCGGATCGATGGCGACGCAAATTTCCCAAATTGGGATTTTCGGCGAGATTGTTAAACACCCTATAAAGGTCATCCATGTATCGACGGGTACGGGCGGCACCAAAGGCTTCGAGGGAATAGGCCTCAATCTCTAGCAAATCACGCATGGCGCGATGCGTCAGGAAAAAATCGGCCATGGTTTTCGTCCCTAGGATGCGCTTTTCGTCAAGGCGGCTTTATCCTGTTCCCACGTGCCGTGGGATTTCAGGATACGGCCTTGGGCCATATCCTCAAGACCCTCGCGGATTTTACCATAAATGTGGGCGGTGCTTTGGGCCATATCTTGGCGAATCAGGGCCCGAATGTATTCGCTGGGGGTTTCATAAAGCCCATCAGGCCCGACAACATGGGCAACATGATCAGCCAAGAGACCGGAAAGACGGGCATTGATACGGTGGGGTGTCATAAAGGTTTTGTCCCTGTTGTCTTTGGCCATGATACCAAATGTCGCCAAAAATGTAAAGATTGTCGCACAGCATCAGGGTTATGTTTGGTCACATCTCTTGACACCCCATCCCAAATCATGTACAAGTATTATGTACACTCATAGCGCAGGGGGCCTTTTTATGATCTTCACCACCACGTATTCGGCGTTGCGGCAAAATTTGGCCAGTGTTCTGCAAAAGGTTGTGGACGATCATTTGCCCTGCATCGTGTCCCGCCGTGGTCATGATGACGTGGTCATTCTGCCGCGCGAGGATTGGGAGGGGATGGAGGAGACATTGTATTTGCTATCCAACCCTGAGAATGCGCGTCAGTTAGAGGAATCCATCGCCCAAGGCAAAAGAGGCGAAATTTATTTGGCACCCTTTGAAACGCTATGAAGGTCTATTTCACCCCGCGGGCTTTGGCCGAGTATCAGTATTTCGAACAAAAACAACGAAAATTGGCCCGTCGCATTCAAACTTTGTGTGAGGATATCAAGAAAACCCCTTTCACGGGACTGGGGAAACCTGAACCTTTGCGGCACACGTTATCGGGATATTGGTCCCGTCGCATCGATCAAACCCATCGTTTGGTTTATCGTATTGAAGACGATAAGATTGTTATTTACAAATGCCGCAGTCATTACCATGACAAATAATCCCTAACCGCTGGAGCCCTTATGTCCCTAACAGAGATTCTCGGTTTTCTGGCGGCTGTATGCACCACGGCGTCCTTTGTGCCGCAGGTTTGGCATATTTTAAAAACACGGGATACGCGTGCCATTTCCCTGATGATGTATCTGCTGTTTACCGTGGGGGTGGTGTTGTGGCTGGTGTACGGCATCATGATTGGCAGCACCCCCGTGGTTGCGGCCAATAGCATCACGCTGGTGTTGGCGTTGGTGATTTTAACCTGCAAGGTGCGGTGGGGGTGAAGCCATCATCGTTTGTCATGGGGTTAATGTCGGGTAGCTATGCCCCTATGTGGTGAGTGGGGAGTGGGGCGTAGAAAGTCTTAAAAAAAGTACATATCGACTCACCACTCACCACTCCCCAACGTAGGGGTGTCGCTGCACGGGGGGGCCGGTTTGGCCCTCCGATTTGTTCAGAAAGCAGCCCTCGAAAAAGCCATTAAGCGCTTGGATGATGTGGTGAAGCGGGGGGAGGTTTTTTTACCCCCCTCCCCCCAAGGAGAGAGGGGGCAACACATTACATATGTCCGCTGAGGCGGAGTTGTTCGAAGGCGTCTTCGGCCTCTTGGTCGGTGGCGCGACCGGCGCGTTCGGATGTTTTGCTGGCCTCGAGCTCCGCGATGATTTTATCGATGGTGTCGGCGTTGCTGTCGATGGGGAACGTGCAGGGCACGCAGCCTAGGGAGCGGTAACGCTTGCCGTCTTTGGCAAAATACAGGTTCACGATGGGGATGTTTTCCCGTTTTGTATAGTGCCAGATGTCAATTTCGGTCCAGTGCAGCAGGGGGTGAATGCGCACGTGGGTGCCCGGGGGTAGGTCGGTTTTGTATTGATCCCAGAATTCGGGGGGTTGGTCCTTAACGTTCCATTCGGCGTTTTCGCCGCGGGGGGAAAAAACGCGCTCTTTGGCACGGGTGGGGTCTTCGTCGCGGCGGATGCCGGCAAAGACGGCCTCGAAGTTATGTTTGGCTAGGGTTTGTTTCAGCCCCTCGGTCCGCAGCGCCCCGCAACAGGTCAGGCGGCCCCGTGTGTGGTTCATGCCGTCCGCAATGGCTTCGTCGTTGCAGCCAATGACCAGATCCAGATTCCATTTTTTCACCAATTCATCCCGAAACCGCAGCAATTCCGGCATGTCATAGGTGGTGTCGATATAAACCAAGGGAAACGGCACGTGGCCGACGAAGGCCTTTCGCACCAGATGCAGCATGACGTTGCTGTCTTTGCCAATGGACCACAGCATGGCCAGATTTTTGAAATGGCGAAAGGCTTCGCGGATAATAAAGACGCTCTGGGCCTCCAGCTGGTCCAAGTGATTCATAAAAAACGGGCCTTTCATCGAAAACAGGGCGAATCTTAACAAAACCCGTTGTCTTTCACAAGATTTTCTGTGAGCGGGGGGTGTATTTGACGGTGATTTATTTTTAAAGTTTTGTTTTGAAAGGATAGTTTTATGCCCCTACCCGATACCGTTGTTTTGCGTTTTGTGTCGGCCATCAGCGATGTGGAAAATCATCTGGTCTCGCTGGCCGAGGGTCACAAAAGAGATTTTTTGGCCGCTCTGTCGGCCCGTTATGGCCCCGAAGAGGCCGCCCGTGGGTGGTTGGATGAGGAGCCGTATTTGCGGTTTTTGATCACCACCTACGCCGGTCAGTTTTATGGCACCATGACGCGGGCCATCAAGGCCATGAAAAGCCGCCCCAAAAAGGCCAAGCGGCGGGGAAAAAAGACGGTGGGGTTTGCCTTTGCGGCAGGGCGCGGGCATTTTTTGGTGAAGGCCTTTGACCCCCGTAGGCCCATGGATCCCCAAGCAGAACAGCGGATTTCTGTGGAGCGGCAGCGGCTGGATCAACGGTTTTTGAGGGCTTTGTCCCTGTACCGCCAGCAGGCGGTGGGCTGTGAAACCTATATCTGGCGTTCGCAAGATGATGATCGGGTCCGCGCCCGCCATGCGGGGTATGATGATCAGGAATTCCCCTATAGCCGCCCGCCCGAGGATGGTCATCCCGGGCAGGCGTACGGTTGCCGCTGCACGGCGGAGCCGGTTTGGCCGGAGGAACTGTCGAAAAGCAAGATTCCAACGCCGTCGGAGCAGGCCATTAACAATGCAACGTTCAGTACGTTTTTTGCGTTTTCTGGGGTGTTTTTATTGATTCGTGGTTTGGTGTTGGTGGGCAGTGTTGGGCTTACGGCTTTGCGGTCGGGGTATCAGGCCTTGGCCCGCTCTTTCATGCGCTCGGTGGCGGAAAAAGAGTTGAGCGAATCGGGTAAGCAGGCCCTGCAGAAGGAAATTCAAAAGGTTGAACAACAAACCCGTAACCAAACGCCTATCTTTCCCCGTCCCAAGGGCATCCCAAAGGACTGGGAGTACCAAAGAACGGGGAAAAACGATGGGGATATTTACATGAAACCTGGATCGGATGGCGAAACTAAGATAAGATTTATGAAAGCTAAGCCTGATTCTCCTCGTGAGGGACAAAGAGTTAACTATGTTCGTTTGGAGCGCAATGGTAGAGCCATGGATAAAGAGGGAAATTTTGTTAAGCCCAATTCAAAAAAGGCTCACCCTCCTATGGAAGGATTTGAATTTGAAGAGGAGTTATTCAATGATTAGAGTTTACAACACCATTTTGGATGATTTGGAAAAAACATCCAGCTATGAACGGCAGAAATATGAATGGCTTGATAACGAGGAGGATATTATTTCTTCTTACACCGAGGACTATTATTCATTATTTTGGACTTCTTGCGTAATGTTTGATTATGAAAGGGGTTCTGTTGTTTTTGGTCCCAAAATCGACGATGCCCTTAAAAATCTGCATACCATGATGGTGGCCATTGATGAGTACAAACTAGGCACAGAAACCATTCTGAACATGCCTGAAATGGTTGTTGTGCGTGAAGAAGCCGCCCGTATCCTGAAAATGTTGCGTGAAACCCCCAATGAAGGGGTAACGTTCCAGTGGATCACCCCAGGGGAGAAGCGGTAGGGTTGAGGTCCCCCCGAGGATGGGCATCCCGGGCAGGCCTATGGTTGCCGCTGCACGGCGGAGCCGGTTTGGCCGGAGGAACTGTCGAAAAGCAAGATTCCAACGCCGTCGGAGCAGGCCATTGAAACGGCCAATGTCACGGGGTTTTTTCTGTTTTTGGGGGCTTTGTCTGTAGCCGCAGGGGTTGCAGGAACGGTGGTATCGGCTTTGGCCATCCGCGGCGCATTTGTTTTGGCAGCGCGGCAAATCGCCAAGTATGCGGCGCGGTATGGGATGCGTCGGGCGAATCGAGAAGCTGTTCAGCAAGCCGCAACCAAGTTTGATCGACAGGCCCAAAGCCTGCTTCGTCAACAACGGTTTAAGGACGCAGATGCCCGCGGCCTGTTCAAACGTCCCGAAGGCGTCCCCAAAGATTGGGTGAGAGATGTCACGCGCGATCAAAAGGGGGTTCAATACACCAAGCCAAACAGCGGGCGTGGAACCTATGTCAAAATTTCATCTGGGGAGCCAGAAAGTCAGGGTTATTCAGTAAACCCAACCAAATGTTTGTGTTTTTGGTGAGATGTGGGTTATAGGTGGTGTAAAAAAAGGGGTGCACCATGGGCGCAAAAGTGAAAAGGAATTTAGAGCAATTATTAGCCC
>JBIIHL010000067.1:0-5762 GCA_044235825.1 Alphaproteobacteria bacterium
CAGTCCCACCCTGGGGGGGCCCCCTTTCGGGGCGGGCGGGGGACCGGGCGGGGGGGGGCAGCAGGATTGACCCTAAGGGTCAAGGGCGAGGGGGAAAAAATACCGCACTGAGCGATAGCGAGGGAGGATGATTTTTTGCCCCTCGGCGAAGCGGACCCTTGAGGCTTAGGGGCAATTCTGCTGGGTGGGAGCCCTTTCTCCACGGCCCGAACGCGGCTCCCACCCCCACAGTTCTCTTTTGGCGTCAAGGGGTCCGCTGCGCCGGTGCGGAAAAAATCATCCTCCCTCAGCCCGCTGCGCGGTCCTCGGTCCGGTATTTTTCCCGCCCCGCCCCTTGACGCCAAAAGACAACCGTCCCGCCCCGCCGCGTTTTTTTGCGCCCTACCTCAGATAATTCGCCAGCGAAATACCACCAATTTTCGAAAGGGCGATGAAAGACGCCTGAAGCACATTGTTTTCCTGTGATAATTTCGCGCTGGCATCAATAATGTTGGTGTCTTTCATTTCACTGATGGTGTTGGTTAAAATCAGGATATTTTGCTCGTGAATATCTTTGATGGTGTCCATTTGGGCCACCTTGACCCCGATGCCACTGATCATGGCGGGGATGTCTTTTTGGGTGACTTCCTCCACCAAGGCCAGAGAGGCCCGCAGGTTATCATTGTCATTGGGGTTGTTAAACACACTCCGCATGGCCCGGATCAGCTTTTCAAAGGTCGGATCGTTGGCGGTCATGCCGTACGTGACGGTTCGGCCTTCGCCCACGCGGGAAAACGCTTCGTAATCGTCCCCCTGATAATACTCTGTGTTGGGTGTGCCGACGTTGATGGGCGTGCTAAAGGCGCTGAGATCCACAGGGGCCACATCGCTGCGGCTGCCGGAAAAAATGTACTGATCGCCATCCTTAACGTTTAACAAGTTTTCCATCTGATCCATAAATTGCTTGGCAATTTCGGCGGTGGGCTGGAATTGATCGTTTTCGGCGTTCAGGGCATTCAGCAGGTCGCCCCGAAACTGATTGGCCATATCACGGATAGAGTCCACCTGCGTTTCCGCCAAGCTTAATCGGTTACGGGTGATGGTGATATCGTCTAGGTACTGATTTAAACGGGTATGGGCCCCCTCAAAATTCACCAAACGGCCGGAAACATCGGAAATCCCGCTGTAATTTTGGGACTTCATGCCACTGGAAATTTGAATTTGTAAATTATAGGTTCGTTGCAACGTTTGTTGATTTAAACCCATCAGGGCATCAAAGCCCGTGCGTGTTCCAATACGATTGATCATGGTTTAACCCCTTTATAGCATCTGTTCTAAGGCATCAAACATTTCATTGGTTACCCGCACCACTTGGGCCATGGTGTTATAGGCATTCTGCAAAACCAGCATGGCGGCCATTTCTTCATCAATGTTGACATCACTGACCGAAGAGCGCGTGGCCTCCAGCGACGTCACCAAACTGCTTTGATTTTTAAAAATCTGCTCAGCCGAGGCAATATCCCGCGCCGTATAATCCAAAATTAAAGAGGCATATTCCGACAACGTCAACGTCCGGGGCCCGATTTTTTGCGTCCCGTCAAAGGACTGCTTGGCCAAAAACATGTCATTGATGGCCGCCAGATTGCGGGCATCCCCTTGCCCAATGGCCACCACAGGGGTAGTCATGGGGGAGGTGATGGTGGGCATGTTCAGTCTGCCGCGGGTTAACAACTGCGGCTGGTCCTTGATGGTCTGGCGCACATCCAGCGATGCGCTGCTATAACGGGTATCCCTAAGGCCCAAAAGGGGCAACGCCGGATTGCCATTCAAATTGGCAGCGGGTAGGCCTTGGGTAACGCGGATCGTTTGGGTTTGATCATTGCTGGCCATCACCAAGCGATTCTGACTGTCCAAAGACACGGTGATGCCCACAGAGGCCCCCGATAAATCCACATTGATGTCCGCGATCAAATCGCTGAGTGTTCCGCCCGAAAAACCCGAAAGATCATAATCCAGATGGGACAAATGGTTCCCCCGACTGTCCGCCAGCGTGAATGTCAGCTTGCCAGAGGCCGTGGTTATGGCCAAATTCGGATCAAAGGCCGCCGTGCTGCGCAAATTCTGGGGCGGCAGGCTGGTGTTGGTGTTGACAAAAAAATCGTTGAAACCAAAATAATTTTGCAGCGTTTGTCCCTCTCCGCTAACCGTTTCCGTAGGTAGGGCTGCGGGGTTGGGGGATCCGATGGCCAGTTTGTTGTTGCCTTTGGCTTTCAGGCTAAACGTCCCATCACTGTTAAACGGCGCCGATAGATCCAAATAGGTGGTCATGGCCGCCCCATTCACCGCGCTCAGCGTTGTGGGGTCATTCAGATAATTCACAAAATCCTGATAGGTATAGGTCGTGGCTGGAGTAACGGGTGTTGTGACCGTGGATAGGTCCACATCCAGATAATCCACATAACTGCCCTTGGCATCCATGACCGCGATGCGCAGGGTGCCGGTGGCGTAAAATTGATCCGCGGCGGAAATTTTGCGTGTGCTGGTTAATGTGCTGGGCGGGGGATAGGGCACACCCGCATTGTGCGCCTGATTCATTTGGGTCATCAGCTGATTTGACAGGTTTTCCAGCTGATCCGTCAATTCCGGCAAAATCGTATCCCGCAGTTGCAACAGCCCTGCAATTTTCCCGCTTTTGATGTTTTGGGTTAAATCGGTGGAAAGCGAGCTGCTTGATACCTCAATAGGGCCAAAATTTCCATCTTCATACCGGTTTTCTGGTTTTACGTTGCCCGTGGCGGTATAGGACAGGGTGCTGGGATTCACCTCCAGCAAGGCTTGGCCTGATTTGGTGTAAATGGCCAACCCATCGTTGGGACGGGGAAACGTGTTCACATCCATCTGCTCTGAGATCTGTTTTAAAAATTGATCCCGACGATCCAGCAAATCCCCCATGGGACGTTTGGTGATGCTGGCCTGGCTGATGTCTTTGTTGAGTTTTTCAATTTCCACCAAGGCATCGTTGATGGTTTTGACTGAGGATTCAATATCCTTATCCACCCGCTGGCGCAAGTCCTGAACATGGGCCACAGAAGAGCGCATTTGAAAACTTAGAGTTTCCGCCACCGAGACAATCTGGGTGTGCTGTACGTTATCCGCAGGGGCGGTCATTAAGGATTGCAGACGCGTTTCCAAATCCGTTAAGGTTGCGGTTAAAGAAACGCTGTCCCCCGTGGATCCAAAAATGGATTCCACCTCGCCGTAAAAGGATGCAATGGTTTCATCCCGCGAAAGGCCAGAAATTTCCCCACGCATGTTTTTTAAAAACACGTCATCCGCATTGCGGGTGATGCTGGCCACCTGAACACCGGCAACCTGTTCCCCCAAAAGCAGCGTGGTGCTGTTGGCCTGCTTTTTGGTATAGCCATCCACGTTGGCGTTGGAAATGTTGTTGGAAATCACATTCAGCGCCTGCTGGCTGGCGGCCAGTCCGGAAATGCCTGATTGAATGGCGCTGGTTAAGGACATGATGGACCCCTACAACGTTTCGTTAAAACTGACGGATACAGGGGCACTGTTTCCGTAATTTGCGGCAGCCCCTCGGGGCGCACGGGCGGCGTAGGTGGATGATTTTTGCTCACCGGCCATGGCTTCGCGGATGCTTTCCAAAATAAAGATGCGGGCGTTGCGGGCCGCTTCGATGGTCTTCAGGGTGGCTTGCATGGTTTTTTGTAATAAACTCAGCGCCACCTTTAAATCCACCTTAACGGCGCGATCCATGGTCTCTAGGGCTTTGGGATCTTGCTCCAGCGCGGCCAAGCCGCTTTGATAGGCATCGATTAACGCCTGTTTGCGTTCGGCAAAATCCAACGTTCCCGCCACATTCTGGCCCAAAATCATTTTTTGTTCCAAAACCAACAGGGCCGTTAAATCTCGGGCGATGCCAATGACGTCCTGCGCCAAAGCGCTGGACGTTAAGGGGTCTTTGTTCAGGAGTTGGGTATTCATGGTTAGGCTCCTTGATTTTCCTGATAACGCAGCAGTGATTTTTGTAATGCATCAGATAGGCCAAGTCCCTGTTTTGCCGTGATCTGATCCGCCATGGCGGACACCAAAAGGGACCGGTACGTGTCTTCGGCAAAGCCCCCGCCAAAGGGGGCTTCGGTGCTGAGGCCCTGAAACATGTATCCCGTCATTTCGGAAATAAACATGGATTCAAAGGATTTTGCGGCCTTTTCCAGTTTTGCCTTGCTTCCCTCACCGGAAGACAGGGGCGATGAAAGGGGGGAAAGGGGGGAGATCACATTCATACTACATCACCTCAATTTCAGCTTGCAGGGCGCCCGCGGCCTTGATGGCCTGTAAAATGGAAATCATATCCCGCGGGCCAATGCCCAGGGCGTTTAAGCCCGTGACCAGCTCTTGCAGGCTGACCCCGCCGTTGACAATGGCCAGTTTTTTCTCTTTACCATCATCCAAAACATCCACCTGGGTGCGATCCACAATGGCGGTCTGGCCCACCTCAGCAAAGGCTCCGGGCTGCGAAACCTGCGGCGTTTCGGTGACGCGGATGGTCAAATTGCCCTGGGCAATGGCCACGCGGCTGATGCGCACGTTATCCCCAATGACCACCACACCGGTGCTTTCGTTAATCACCACACGGGCCGGCGCATCGGGGGTAACGTTTAATTGTTCCACCTGCGTGATCAACTGGGCAATGTTGTTTTCATAAGCCATGGGTGTTGTCAATTCCACGGTTCCGGAATCCGCAGAGCGGGCCAGATCGGATCCAAAACTGTTGTTAATGGCCTTGGCAATGCGCTGGGATGTTGTGAAATCAGGGTTTTTCAGGGCCAGACGAATGGATTTCATGCCATTGAGTTTAAAGGGCAATTCTTGCTCCACAATGGCGCCAGAGGCAATGCGTCCGTTGGTGGGAACCCCTTGGGTGACGCTGGTGGCGGCGCCGCCGGCGGAAAAGCCCCCAATGGCCACGGGCCCTTGGGCCACGGCATAAACGCTGCCATCCGCTCCCATCAGGGGGGTGACCAACAGGGTGCCCCCGCGTAAACTTTCGGAATCCCCAATGGCCGAAATGGCCGCATCAATACGCGATCCGGACCGCGCAAAGGCCGGCAAGTTGGCCGTGACCATCACGGCGGCGATGTTTTTGGAATCCAGTGCCTCTTCCCGCGCCCGAACCCCCAGACGGTCCAACATGGCGATAAAACTTTCTTTGGTAAAGACAGCCTTGTTCAGGCTGTCCCCCGTGCCGTCCAAACCGACGACCAAACCATAGCCCACCAGCATATTGTCCCGCACCCCCTCAAAATCCGCCACGTCCTTAATCCGGGTGGCATGGGCCACAGGGGTGGAAAACGCCAGAAACGTCACAAAGCACAACCAAAAACAGACGAAACGACGCACACAGGACCTCATAGATGGGCTTTTTTCTATGGGGAATGCAAAAGGTGTGCCAGGGGGTGGTAATTTTTATGAAGATAGTGTTTGTAGACACTGTCTTTGTTTTTGTTATCTGTTGGGTGTTATGCAGATCAATTTTTGGATGCCTTCCACAAAAACACGGTATAGTATTTTTAAAATTTAATCGTACTGAAAAAGGGCGTTAACGGCATCGTAATGGTTGATGTTGTGGCGTCGTATAATTTTGCGATATTTTCGTTTGAGGTTGGCCCAGACATGTTCGATGGGATTGAGGTCTGGGGAGTATTTGGGTTGGTAAAGAAGCCTGCAACCCACGGATTCTATGAGGTCTTTTGTTTTTT